>NZ_JAUBOX010000023.1:0-31935 GCF_036700445.1 Microcoleus sp. T3_B1 | reverse complement strand
GTGGAACAGGCATCTTGCCTGTTCCATCCCACAAAAGATGAATTTTCATCTTGTGGAACAGGCATCTTGCCTGTTCCCTTCCACGGGCAAGATGCCCGTGCCACAAAAGATGAATTTTCATCTTGTGGAACAGGCATCTTGCCTGTTCCATCCCACAAAAGATGAATTTTCATCTTGTGGAACAGGCATCTTGCCTGTTCCTAAAAAGCTTATTAAAAATGCTTCAAGATGTCAGTTAAACCAGACATCTACGAAAATCCTCTCGCAATTGATTTTCGTTTAAGTTGCGGCCGATGAATACAAGCTCATTTTTCGGAGTTTCGGTGGCTTTCCAAGGTCTATCCGCCCGGCCATCGAACACCATATGTACTCCTTGGAAAACAAATCGCTTGTTGTCTCCGGCGACATTCAAAATGCCTTTTGTCCGAAAGATATTCGGGCCTTGAGTTCGCAACAATTCCTCAATCCAATCGCTAAATTTGTTGCCATCAATAGCGCCGGATTCTACTATTGCTACCGAGGTAACAGTTTCGTCGTGTTCGTGAGTGTGTTCGCCCAAAAAGTCTGGTTCTATTTCTAATGCCCGGTTCAAATCAAATGCTTTAACGCCCAACAAAGCATCCATTGCTAATTCAGCGTTGCGGGTGCGGTGAATTTTTGCCATTGCATTCATGGCGCGAATTCGTTTTTCTAATTCTGCCAATTCTTCCTCACTCACTAAATCAGTTTTGTTGAGCAAAACTACATCAGCGAATGCAATTTGTTCTTGAGCTTCCTCTGCGTCCCAGTGCTGCCAGATGTGCTTGGCATCAACTACCGTGACAACTGCATCTAGCAGTAATGTGTCCCGCATATCTTCGTCTACAAAAAAGGTTTGAATTACGGGTGCGGGGTCGGCTAAACCTGTGGTTTCGATGACTATGTGGTCAAATTTGTCGCGCCGCTTCATTAAGTTACCGATAATCCGAATTAAATCGCCTCGGACTGTACAGCAAATGCAGCCGTTGTTCATCTCGAAAATTTCTTCATCGGCATCAATTATCAGTTGGTTGTCGATGCCTACTTCGCCGAATTCGTTGACGATGACTGCAACTTTTTTGCCGTGTTCCTCTGTTAAAATGCGGTTCAGTAGCGTAGTTTTGCCTGCACCTAAATAGCCTGTGAGAACGGTAACAGGAACTGATTCGATCGCCCCAGCACTCACCATACTTGACCTCGATTATTGTACAATGATAACCATTATCGTTATTGTACACCAAGCAAGCTGGCAGCAGCAACATATTAAATAATGTTAATAAATTGTTCGTGAGAGCTTGTAGGGGCGAGTTTTACCAATAATATGTGCTGCCATTCAAAATATCGATAAACCCGCCCCTCTCAGAGGACAATTAGTTGTTAATCATAGCTGCAATTCGATCGCGCTCTAACTCTCGACCAATCAGCACTAATTTGGTTTGGCGGAGTTCCGAAGGTTGCCAAGGACGATCGTAAAAATATTCTATCCGTGAACCCACACCTTGCAACACCATCCTCATCGGTTTCTTGGGAACCGCCACAAACCCTTTAATCCGATAGATTTCCTCCTGCTGCATCAACGATTGCAGTTTTTTCACCAAAGCTTCAGGTTCAAATTCGCGATCGGCAATAAAGTAAGTCGAGTTAATATCATCATCATGTTCATGTTCCTCCTCAGTGTCGTGGTGACTCGGACGAGACTCCAAATCATCCTCAACCGCCGCATTAAATCCCATTAGCACATCGGGGTTAATTTCGCCACTTTTGCAGGGAACAATTTTTACACTCGGACGCAACTCTTGTTGCAACCAGCTTTGGACTTTCTTGTGAGTTTCAGCATCTACGCGATCGACCTTCGTTAAAAGTACCATATCGGCACAGGCTAACTGGTCTTCAAACAATTCCTCGATCGGAGTTTCGTGATCTAAACTAGAATCAGCTTGTCGCTGTGCCATCAAAGCATCAATATCACCGACAAAAGTACCGCTAGCAATAGCTTCGCAATCGACAACAGCAACAACACCGTCTACAGTAGCACCGGTGCGAATTTCCGGCCAGCGAAAAGCTTGAATCAAAGGTTTAGGAAGTGCGAGACCAGAAGTCTCAATTAAGATACAATCAATTTGTTCTCGGCGCTTCAACAATTCCTGCATAGTCGGCAAGAATTCCTCTTGAACAGTGCAGCAAAGACAACCATTTGTTAGTTCTACAATATTGCTGCTGACATTTTCTTCTTCGTCGCAAACTTGGCAATCGCGCAGCAGTTCTCCATCAATTCCGATTTCGCCAAATTCGTTAACCAGAACTGCAATGCGGCGACCTTGATTATTTTGCAATAAGTGGCGAATTAAGGTAGTTTTGCCGCTACCAAGAAAACCAGTGATGACAGTAACAGGAATTTTGTGCATTGATAATTTTGTTGTTGTTGGTGAAGTGGAATCTCTCGTTCTCTCGTTCCCAAGCTCTGCTCATTGATGAAAACTTAAGCCGACCGTCCGCCAGGGAATGAATTCCCTGGCTTATAGCTAAAGTCCTCGCTATGAGGACTAATGAGTTCTTCAGTCCTCATAGCGAGGACTTTAGCTTTGAGGCAGGGGTTTCAACCCCTGCCGGACTGCTGCCGGAGAGCCGGAGGGCAGGTTTGACGTTAAGTTGTCACCAATGGGCAGATCCTAGGAACAAGAAAAACTCTAATTTGCGAGTGGTGGAATCTTTGCTAAAACGCCTTTTTTCAGAGCTTGAGGACGCTCAGACCAAGGCAACAAACCGTCCGGTTTAGCATAGTATTGACCCGCGCATTCGAGTACCGCCTCGACGCTTTCCGACTCATTAGCTGGTAAATCACCAAACAGATAAGTGTACTTTCCAACAGCAGCAAAAGACACCGCACAAGAGTGACTGCAAGCACTCATGCACTCAACCTCTTGAATCTCAAATTTATCCGAAAACTCCCAATTTTTAGCGAGTTGCGACAAATTTTCCATAAATTGTTGGCCGCCACTTTTGCCTTCGCGCTTGCCGTTTTTCCAAACACTAGCGCAAGCAGTGCAAACAAATAGACTGTGCTTTGTGCGTACAGCCGTGTTAATTCCATCCATCATCCGTACCTCGCAGATGCGTTCAAAAGTGAGTTAGATATCGGCGGGCATTCTGACTTGAGAAACCACAAGGGTTTCATTACAGTTGCGGGACAGCGCCGGACTTGCACCGAACTTTCCCCGTTTCCTCTAACGGCTGCTCCCCGCTAGAACCGATCGCGAAATCATATCATACCGCACTTGCCGCCTTTTTGGAAAAAAGTTATGTTTGTAGGAGCGATTTTTAATATGTAGCAGTATAAAATAAACTTTTGTAGTAAGCACTAAAGTCCTTTTTAGGGAACTGGTATTAGCTTTTGGTTACATCCAGATCCTTTGAGCAACTGTACTGCGGATTCGCTTTAAGTTTTCCAAGCCGATGCCTTTAAGCATTAACAAAGACTCGTCGCTGGCTTCTGCTAATTTTGACACAGTGGAGTACCCCGCATCTTTTAGTATATCAATTTTATCCTGGGTGAGTCCATAAGGATATGCCTGAGATTTTTCGAGTTTGCTAATATCTTCATTTAAGATTAGCATTTCGCCATGCTCAGGTAATTCAGGCAATTTAATTTTAAACAATTCGCTTGTTTTGTGTAATTCTAAAGGCTCATTTCTCTCATTTTGCTCATTTAACCACCTCGTATAAATTTCATTAGTGACCCGAGCTCCCGTAGTTTTTTCCAACAATGTGCATAGATTCAAGCTATATCTTGTTCCTCGTCCTCTCGATTTCATTGCCCGTGAAACATCTCGAATTGAAATAAATCCAGTATATTCAAGTAGTTCTAACGGCTTTGATAGACGTTGGGCAATTTCTCTTAAAATAAGTACATTCTGCTTATTTTGCTCACCAGCCTGCAGAAATATTGATTCTGCAATCTCCCTTGCAGGATCGAGCATTGGTGCATATATGCCAAGTTTGGGCTTAAGCTCTTCAATCAAGGGCCAATAGTAATTACTGGCAAGGTCTATCAGTGTCTTGGTTATATGGGCTAAACTAATCTTGTCTTCTCCACAGTTTTCCGACAGACTATTCCATGCAAATATAAATCCCCTCATGTTTCCAAGTACAGCCCGTCCCATAAAGCCCGCAACATTTTCTAAAGTCAATTGACCAGAGAAAGACTCTTCAGGAAGTCGCTTATAAAACCTTTTTCTAATTATCTCTGCAAAGTTGGTATTATAGTCTTTTAGTTCATCATTCCTTGAAACATCTATCACCGTAGCATCATTATATACATCAAACCTTGTTCCAAAATTAGTAACTCCCGGGTAAATAGCAGCTTTACATGATATTGTACTGCTCGATAAAGTCCGAAATATATCGAAAAATTCATGCAGCGGAGCTTCCCGACCAATGTGAGCCGCGTCATCAAATAAAATAACTATCCTTTTCCGAGATGCACTCGATAAACTAGATAATTCTCTCTGAAGTGATGTGATGTTTGGCAAAGCTTCAAACTCAAAGAGATTATCTGCTTTAATAACTGCCTTATTTACGGCATCAATTATTAGCTGGCATAACATTATTTCATACTTCTTACCTTCACTTCTGAGTAATTCAAGATGACGAAGACTGATGTATATGCCAAATGCAGAGCTTAGATTTTTTTCAGGATACATTCTTCTCGATGCTTCTATCATAAGCGCACTTTTTCCACTACCGCGTGCCCCTTTTAATAACACTGGGCCGTGAGCAATCAAATTAGAAATAAAACGCTGCTCTTGTTTTGAGAAATAATGCAGTTGCTCAAACTCTTCAGGCGAACAATCTTCTGCTGCTAAGATCAGCGATGGATTTTCAGAAATAGCATTAACCATTAGAAAACTCCCATTTCTTGAATATCTTTATAAGCGGCGATCGCTACTTGAATATCGAGTTTATTCACTGCATGACTAACTACAGAAACAAATAACCCAAGGGTAGCGATATTACGAACTGTTTTCTCTATCAGTTGTTGAGTTGTGTCTCGATCCAAGGCTGAAATTAAAGGAATAACCAGTTCGTGATGTATTCCTTTTGAAAGTTCAGAGTAGAGACTGGAAAAATCACTTAAAGTTTCATTATAGAATCTTTCAAAATTTTTTGTTCTAAGATTGACTATCCATTCATCCCCGCTGACATCTCTGATTGCATCCAACAGCTTATCAAAGTTAGCAGACCATATTAGTGTCTTATAATAATCTCCAAGCAAAGCTCTAGTAGGGTTTTGCAGTGACTTATCAGCCCAAAGATCCGTAACCTTGTCCGCCAAAACATCCCCTTGCCAACGTATAGAGGACTTATTAGCCTTATCTATTCGATAATTGGGCTGCTTTTGGCATTCCCTAATGAGGAGGACTCTAAAAGGATCGAGCCTCGCAATTAGTGCGGTACATCCCAATTCCAGTATACTTCTCCCTAAAAATGGGGCAAATAATGAAATTTGGTTATCACTGAGGGATTGGAGTGTTACTAGCTCTTTAACAACATTATCAATTGACACGGATAAATGACTTAGAACCTCATCAATACCACCTCCATCAACAACTACATTTCCACAAAGTAGTTTGGCTAACGCTGACTGATTACTTACTGGCTCATCGACACCTGATTCATTAGAACTCATTTTATTTCACTGTAACCCGATCGACCGCTCCCAAAATTTTCAACGTTGCTTTCTGAGTCTCTGTGATGCCTGTTACCACAAAAATATTCATGCCGACCAGGGGGCGAGCGCTCCTTAACATCTTCAAATACCTCTTTGTTTTCACATCCCAAACTCTGATTGTAGCATCCATGCTAGTCAGCATTGTGGTAGGGTGCGTCAGGTTTGAGATTCTCAATTCCCACAGAAAGTATGGTTCCGGGACACCATTTGTTGCGGGCGTGCGTCAGCTTTGAGATTGTTGGTTGGTAGCTTCAATAAAGGTATCTGACGCACTAGACTTTAAGTAACGATCGCAGCCTTCGAGCCTTCTTCACCACTCATGAGGGGGCTGGGTGCGCCGTGCGCGCCTTACGAATAACTACGAATACGACCTGTAGGGTGCGCCACAAGCACCCTACAGATTACAAATTATGCAGTTTCGTGCTGTTTGTGCCATGCGGGATGCCACAGCAATTCAGCAGTCGATCGCTTCTCGACCATTTCAGGAGTAATCATACAGTTAGCCACATCCTTGCGAGAAGGCAACTCGTACATGACATCCAGCATTAACTCTTCTAAAATGCTGCGGAGAGCTCTCGCGCCAGTTTTGCGACGATAGGCCTCCTGGGCGATCGCCCGTAGGGCTTCCGGCTGGAATTCCAACTCCACACTGTCCATCTTCAACAGCTTTTGATACTGCTTCACCAGCGCATTCCGGGGCTCAGTCAATATCTGCATCAAAGCTGCTTCATCCAGCGGCGAAATCACCGTCACCACCGGTATCCGCCCCACAAACTCAGGAATCAAACCAAACTTGACTAAATCGTCCGGCTGTACCTGCTGCAAAATATCAGCGGCCCGCTTGTCTTTCGCCGGCAAAGTCGAGTTGCTGTCGCTTTCCGTTGGCTGAATAAAGCCCAAGGATTTTTTACCCAAACGCTGTTCAACTATTTTTTCCAAACCGACAAAAGCACCGCCACAAATAAATAGAATTTTGCTAGTGTCAACTTGAATAAAATCTTGGTAAGGATGTTTGCGGCCGCCTTGCGGGGGAACATTAACCACTGTTCCTTCCAACATTTTTAGCAGCGCTTGCTGCACTCCTTCTCCCGATACATCTCTAGTGATCGAAGTGTTTTCGCTTTTGCGAGCAATCTTGTCAATTTCATCAATATAAATAATGCCCCGCTGCGCCGCTTCCACATCAAAATCGGACATTTGCAACAGCCGCAGCAAGATATTTTCTACATCGTCGCCGACATATCCAGCTTCTGTCAGTGTCGTCGCATCCGCTACCGCAAACGGAACTTCGAGCATTTGCGCCAAACTTTGCGCTAACAAAGTTTTGCCACAACCTGTGGGCCCGACTAGCAGGATGTTGGATTTTTGCAGTTCTACATCGCTGTCAGGGGAAGACTTGTCGCTATCTTTAGCTTGGTCAACGCTCAAGCGCTTGTAGTGGTTATAAACTGCTACAGAAAGGACTTTTTTTGCTGAATGCTGGCCGATGACGTGGTTGTCTAAATGCTGCTTAATCTCTGTTGGTTTCGGAATTTGAGCTAAAACAATTTTCGATTTATTCGATCGACCTGGGCGCCGCGTTCCTTGTCCCTGAGACTCTCGCACCTCTGATTGGGGAATCTGTTGACCAATTGTTTTACTGGAGTCAAAGAACTCCTCCTCTAAAATTTCATTGCACAGTTCCACGCATTCATCGCAAATGTAGACGCCGGGCCCAGCTATTAACTTGCGGACGTACTCTTGCGACTTGCCGCAAAAGGAGCATCTCAGATGGGAGTCATATTTTGACATATTTGCCTCTTAATTTACGGTTGCGGTTGCTTGTTTCGACTGGGGAAGTTGCCGCGGGAGTGACCTTAGCTGTGCCCTAGAAGGGTTTCCCGATCGGACACCCAAGCCAGTCAGTCGATTTTAGATTTTAGATTTTAGATTTTAGATTTACTCCACAGATGAATTTTGGAGCTGAACTAGGGTCTAAAATTTGGGGCTCTGCACGACTTAAGTCGGGGGCTTGTCTCCGTTTTTTGGCGGAGTCAAGCTTCGCGATCTCTGTTTCTAAGTTAACACTTTTGAGGCTTTAGTGATTAGTCATGAGTCATGGGAGCCAATTTGAATTTTTAATTTTCACTTAAAAATAAAGCCGCACGGGCTTACCATTTTTTGTATTCCAAAAATTTTCCCGACATAATTATTTTCACTCGATCGCCTTTTGGGTCTGCTTCTTTCTCGACATCCAAAGTAAAGTCGATCGCGCTCATAATCCCGTCACCAAATTTTTCGTGAATCACTGCTTTGAGTGGCATCCCGTAAACCTGCATAATTTCATAGAAACGATAAATCAGGGGGTCAACCGGAACCGAGGGCTCCAAAGAACCTTTTAACGGAGGTTCACAGAGAACCGCAGCCGTCTCGCTATCTAGTCCCAAAGCCGAGATAATTTTCTCGGCTTCATCTGCTGAGGCGGTAGCTTGACGGTAAATAACCGCAGCAATCCAAACTTCGTCGCGCCCCAAAACTTTTTCCAAATCTGCAAAACTAATTCCCTTAGCTTTTTTAGCCGCCAAAAGCTTTTCTGTAATTCCTGAAATTGCCATTAAATATTCTCCCCTTCACTTCTGTGTCAGATGTGAAATATGTCTCACATTTTGGTGATTTTGTCAATACCAAATCGAGAAAAAAAATCGAATTGATAGCTCGGAACTTCAGCAAAAGCTGGTCTCGTCTACCCCCACAACTCATACAATTTGAGATTTGAGATTTGAGATGTTAGATTGGCAATGACTGATGACTACCAGGGTTGAGAGCTAGTCAACAGTTGCATTATTTTTGCCAACTGGTATCACAACCGCTAAATCCTAAAATAACTCATAACTGCCCTGTGGCAATGGTACAGTTGGCAGTATATGTAACAAAAGTTACACACGCAAAGGCCTTCGGCATTCGGCAAACGGCTGAATTTTGATCGTGCTAGCCTGAAGATCAATCCTCGCTCACGCAGCCAAAGCCCCTTTACCACTCAAAACCGGCAACTGACAAAAGTATTGTAAAACTTCGTAGAGTTTATAAGCAATTATCAACAATAATGGTATCATATCGCTATGAGTGTTGAACAAGAAATACGCACAGCCCAAAGAACGGAAGTCTCAAATGCAGCTAACTCCAGAGGCACATCATTAAATCAACGGAACACCGTTTCGCCCAAATAGACGAACTAGCTTTCAAGTCGAAAAACCTCTACAATGCCGCCAATTACGTCATTCGTCAGAGCTTTATTTATGGATGGGGTTATGTCAGTTATAACGAAATGAACCGATTGATGAAGTCTCATGAAGCCTACAAGGCTTTGCCTGCAAAAGTAAGCCAGCAAATCTTGATGGTGTTAGACAAGAATTGGAAATCGTTTTTTAAAGCAGTTAAAGCTTACAAGGCTGATTCTTCAAAATTCACGGGTCGCCCAAAATTGCCAAAGTACAAAGACAAAACCAAAGAGCGAAACCTTCTCGTCTACACGATTCAAGCGATTAGTAGTAAACAGTTGAAGAAAGGAATTATTAAACTTTCGGGTACTGAACTTTTAATCAAAACCAAAGTCGATCCCGATCAGATTTGCCAAATTAGGCTGGTTCCGAAATGTGATTCCTATGTAATTGAGGTAATTTATGATGAACCGGAGCCCACTCTTGGCCACGCTAATTCTGTAGCTAGTATTGATTTAGGACTGGATAATTTAGTGGCGTTAACTTCAAATCAACCGGGATTTATCCCTTTGTTGATTAACGGGCGACCATTGAAATCGATTAACCAGTTCTACAATAAGCGGAAAGCACGATTGCAATCCCAGTTAAAAGGGAATCGCAAAACTTCGCCCCGCATTCAGCGCTTAACTCGCTGTCGCCATCAAAAAGTTGATAATTACTTACATCATGCTAGCCGTCTAATTATTAACCTTTTGCTCACCAAGCAGATTGGGACGCTAGTAATTGGTAAGAACGCGCAGTGGAAAACAGAAATCGAGTTAGGGAAGCAAACCAATCAAAACTTTGTTAGTATTCCTCACTCTCGATTAATTGAAATGTTGGAGTACAAAGCTCGGTTGGCGGGAATCACAGTAATTGTGCAGGAAGAATCCTACACATCCCGCTCCAGTTTTTTAGGTTTAGACCCAATTCCTGTTTATGGAACAACAGAAAAAGAGCCTGTGTTTACTGGTAAGCGGATTAAGCGGGGTTTGTACAAAACATCGACGGGTCAGCTAATTAATTCCGATGTGAATGCTTCGTACAATATCCTCAGAAAAGCAATCCCAAATGCCTTGTGCGATGGGATAGGGATCTGCGTAGTTCAGCCGAGGCGGGTCGATCCGCTCAAAGTGAAAGGGAAGGGGGAGGGACTTAACGCCTCCCATGTCATGCAATAAATGACTATACTTTATACCAGCTATGGAGATTCAGACCAAAGATTACACGATCCAGTACGATCGCGCTACGCAAACAGTCACCTGTAGCGGCTCGTTCCGACTCAGCCAGGTGGAAGAATACGCACCGATCGTCGATCTGCTCAACGAAGTGGCCGACTCCTGCCCAAACACGGTGACTCTAGACCTGCGAAAGCTAGAATTTTTAAATAGTTCTGGAATTAATATTGTCTCAAAATTTGTGATCAAAGTGCGCCAGCAAAAAAATATTCAAATGGCCATCAAAGGTTCTAAACAGATCCCCTGGCAGATAAAATCCCTGAAAAACTTGCAGCGGCTGATGCCTTCCTTGCACTTAGAATTGGAATAATATTGGAATAATAGCGAAAAAGGTAGACAGGAATCCCCGGCTAAGTCCGCGAACCAGGATCAGGGTGGCTGAAGTTAATCGGAATAAGTCATAGTTAAACAAGCACAAAACCATAAAAAACTTCAGAACCGACTAAAAATTACCAATTTTCAATTGCTATGCAGGAAGAACCATCGACAGAACAGCTACTTTTCGACGTTCAGCGGCTGAGTGCGGAACTTGAAAACTTGAAGCGCGAAAAGGTTGACCTAGAAATTTTGCTGGAGACTACCACCGAACATTCAGATACGATGGAAGCTCACTTGCTGAGCAAAGCTCAGTTGGCGCTGCGTTCAAGCGAAGAGCAGTTTCGGGCGATCGCCTCGGCAACTCCCGTGCCCATATTAGTTTCTCGCCTCTGTGACGGCTTAATTCTGTATGCGAACGCTCAATTGGCTTCTCTGCTGAACATACCCCTAGAAAAATTGATCGGCTGCAGCACTCCCGACTTTTACTTCAACCCCGGCGATCGCCCAAAGGTACTTGAGGCACTTGCTAAAGAGGGATACCTCCAAAACTACGAAATCCACTGCAAAAAATCAGACGGCACAGCTTTCTGGGCGATGATCTCGGTTCAGTCGCTGGTGTTTAACGGCGAGCCGACAGCATTGTGCGCCTTGTACGACCTCACCCAGCGCAAGGAAGCAGAACAAACCCTCCAAGAGAGCGAAAAGCGGCTCCGCCGCCAGAGTTTGGCTTTGTTGCAGCTAGGTAGGCAGAGGACTCTCAACAGCGGTGCGCTGAATGTGGGAATTCGCGAAATTACCGAGGCTGCTGCCCGGACTTTGGATGTGGAAAAAGTCAGCGTCTGGCTTTACAACCACGGAAGATTTGGAACTCGCTACCCGAACGAGCCCCAGCTAAATTTTACGGAGAGAGTGCTCGCCCACAACCAAACAGAGCCACTCGATACAGAGGCCACGGCCTCAGAGCAACACGAGGGGGTTAATCATTCTAAGTTTAAAATGCCCAACCTCAAATTAGTTTGTCTCGACTTGTACGATCGCACCCAGGAGAATCATTTGAGCCGGGAGTCCATATCGGCAAGCGATTTAAATTTATCAATTTTAGATGTTGAAGGCGACGCACCGGGCGAAAATTTGCGATCGGAGAATGGTTTAGAACCTACGACACAGACTCAAAAATCTCTACAAACAAATTTGTCCCACGCATCTTCGCTAGCCGAACATTCCGCTGTGCTGCCAAATGCCAGCAAGCCCAATTCATCCATATTAAATGTAGCAATTAGGCTCGGTGGGCAGATCGTGGGCATCCTCTCTCTCGAACATATCGGTGCCCCCCGCCAATGGGCTCTGGAGGAACGCACCTTCGCCGATTCTTTGGCAAATTTGGTAGCGCTGGCGATCGAAGGATTTGAGCGCCAGCGGGCTCAGGAAGCCCTCTCCAAAGCCAAAGCGCAGCTAGAAATGACCGTCGATCAGCGCACCGCTCAACTCACCACCGCCAATAAACTGCTCCGCATCGAAATTGCCGAGCGCAAAAGAGCCGAAATAGCCTTGCAAGAAGCCTTACACAAAGCTGAAGCAGCTTCGAGAGCTAAAAGCACTTTTTTAGCCAATATGAGCCACGAGCTGCGGACACCGCTCAACGCGATTATCGGTTACAGCGAAATGCTACAAGAAGAAGCACGGGAATCGGGACTCGAAGAGATCATTCCCGATACCCAAAAAATTTATAACGCCGGCAAACACTTGCTGACTTTAATTAACGATATTCTCGACCTTTCTAAGATAGAAGCCGGTCGGATGGAGCTTTATTTAGAAAAATTTGACCTCTGTAATTTAATAGAAGAAGTCGTTGCAACTTTGCACCCTTTGGTGGAAAAAAACCACAATCAATTGCAAGTTTCTTGCTCGGAAAATTTGGGAGTGATGTATGCAGATTTGACTAAAGTCCGGCAAATTCTGTTCAATTTGCTCTCGAATGCCCTGAAGTTTAGCGAAGGTGGAACCGTGCTGTTGAGCGCGACTCGCGAACCAGCAGGTGACAGCGATTGGGTTTATTTGCAGGTATCTGATACGGGGATTGGAATGTCGGCAGAACAGCAGCAGGGTTTGTTTCAACCTTTTATTCAAGGGGACGCTTCAACTACTCGCAAGTACGGCGGCACTGGTTTAGGATTGGCCATTAGTCGCTTGTTTTGCCAGATGATGGGCGGCGATATCACTGTTGAGAGTGAGTTGGGTGTTGGCTCTACTTTTACTGTTCATTTAAAGGCAAAAGTTGATATTAGTTAGAAGCAAGTTGGGCAACTAGCAATGTAGGGGATTTAAGGGATTTAACGGGCGGGGGTTTTGCCAGGAATTATCTACCGGATTTCAGGGATTTAACGAATGGCAAAAGATGGAAGAATTTCCCCATTACCACTTCCCCCATTACCAATTAACCATTACCAATTACCCATTCCCTTTTTAATTGTGACACCGATCGCGATCGACCTCTGTTTTCGATCACACAGCAGCATTTTTTTTCAGCTTAGAATACCTATATTATCTCAAAATTGTCCTGCAGGCCCGATCGGGCGCCTCGCTGCATTTACAAATCCCACCTCAATCTAATTAAAGGGGTGGGGGGTTGCTTCCAGAAAGCCAATTTGGTAAAAGTAATGCTATGGTCGGGAACCAGTAGAAGGCAAAATTTAACAGGAATTCAGGAATTCTCAAAAGTCTCTGGACGCAGAAACAGAATTCTGCTTTTTGCCTTCATACTGCTTCTACTGGCGAGATAGCACTGCTGCTGAAAGCAATGCACAATTTCTCAGAATCAAAGGAGTGCATCTACATGATTAAGCCTTGCAGTCAACCGCTCAAAATAAATCCTTTTACTTGTTATCGCGATCCGGCTACAGGCAGGTGGACTACTGTAGTTACAACTGTTCAGAACCCTTGCGAAACAGACTCTAGTTTAAAAGCAGAAGCCGAAGCCGAAAACGAAGGTAAAGCAGAAACGATCCTTTCTGCTTCGCCTGCTGTCTCGGTGTCGAAAAAAGTCCTTTCTTTCTCCTTGCCTCCGTTTAAACACCGTGCCAAAAAATCTGCTGTTAGTGTCAGCAGGTAGCTATCGCAGGGGTCTAATCTAGTTTCCACGGTTAGTCCCCCACGATCGCCCCATAAAAAAACAAACTTATCCATAGCCTAAACTGCCAAAAAGCGATATACTGGCAGCAAAGTTTCTCATTCAATATTCGTGAAGTATTTGCTCGATCGCTGCCTCCACTTTGTATGGACAGACCGACCAATTCGCCAGCGGGGAACAGTCATCATTGCTATTCCCTTGATTTTTCTGTTTGCTTCGCTGCTAGCAATTGCCGGCCTCCGGGATAGTGCCATACAGATAAGAAAGCGATCGGATACTAATAGGGCATTACTTCAGGAAACTAACCGCATGATCACCCTGGTGGTGGATGCGGAAACGAGCGTTAGGGGTTATGGGTTGACAAAGCGCCGCGAATTTCTATCACCCTACTTAGAAGCAAAGAAGAGTTTGCCTCCGCTGCTGGCTAAACTCAAGGTTTTGGTTCAAGAAAACAAACTGCAAGCTCAGCGATTTGAAGAAATTAAAAAAAGTACCGAACAGCATATAAATTTCTTGCAAAACACTTTGAATAAGCTCGACAGTTCGGTAATAAGGATGCAGTCGCCGGAAATAATTGAGGTGTTCACTCAAGGCAAATTGAGGAGGGAGAACCTGCGCGCAAAAATTAATGTGTTTGCTAATGCCGGCGAAGCCTACCAGAAAAGTCTAGATCGGCAATTAGGGGAGTTGGTCGATTTCATTAATTTTGTGCAAGTTGCGGGTTTACTTTCAGGCTGTTTGGGTGCAGGGGCTTCCTGGTATTTATTTGATAGTTTAGAGAAGGAATTGATGAAGCGGGAAGCTGGCTTGGAAGAAAGTAAAAGTCGCATTCAAGCTGTGGTAGACAATGCGGCTGACGGTATTATTACTTTGGATGCACAGGGAAATATTGAGTCTTTTAATAGGGCAGCAGAAAACATTTTTGGTCAGAAAGCCGATCGAATAAGGGGATCTAACCTGCGGCGGCTGATCGCTCAACCGCTGCCGCACAGCAGTGTGGGGGATTATTCGATCGAATATTTTGTGTTACATCCCGATACTACGCTGAAGACTTACCAGCAAGAAACAGTTGGAATGCGACACGACGGAACGAAGTTTCCGATGGAGTTGTCTGTCAGCGAAATGCGTCTGGCAAATCAACACTTGTTTATTGCGATTTGCCGCGATGCCAGAGGACGGAAACAAGCCGAGGAAACTCTGCGAAAGCAAGCGCAAATGCTGGATTTGGCCAACGATACGATCGCGGTACTAGACTTGAATGGGGCAATTTCTTATTGGAATTTGGGGGCAAAGTGGCTCTACGGGTGGCGGAAGTCGCAAGCAATGGGAAAAAATATTCACCAGCTTCTACAAACAGAATGGGCCCAACCTTTTGAGGTAATTCAAAAAGTATTTTTCGAGAAGGGTTCTTGGCAAGGAGAACTGGTGCGAACCAAGAAAGACGGCACCAAAATAACGGTGGCCAGCCGGTGGACTTTGCAGTACGACGATCAAGATCAACCGGTTGCTATTTTGGAAATCAGCAACGATATTAGCGATCGCAAACGCTCAGAAATTGCTTTAGCCCAAAGCGCGCAGCGGTTTCGCGCTACTTTTGAGCAGGCGGCAGTCGGCATGGTTCAAGCGACTGTGGAAGGCAAATTTCTGTTAGTCAATCAAAAACTTTGCGAAATTTTGGGCTACAGCCGGCAAGAATTGGTGGAGAAAAGATTTCAGGATATTACTTGGCCTGCAGATTTGGCAAGCGAACTGGAACTTTTGCGCCAATTGTTAGCAGGAGAAATTGAAAATTTCTCTCTGGAAAAGCGCTACATCCGCAAAGACGGAGAGTTGGTGTGGGCAAACTTGACGGTTTCGCTGCTGCGAGAACAAAATGGCACTCAATTTCTGATGAGTGTGGTAGAAGATATTAGGGAACGCAAACAAGCTGAGGAATCGCTGCAGTTGCGCGCTCAAGAATTGAGGTTGACGGCGCAAAATCTGGCTCAAACGACGAATGTTTTGAAAAAGCGGAATCAAGAATTAGACCAGTTTGCTTATGTAGTTTCTCACGATTTGAAAGCGCCGCTCAGGGCGATCGCAAATCTCAGCAGTTGGATAGAAGAAGACCTCAGCGAGTCAATGACAGAGGATACTCTGCACCAAATGAACCTGCTACGCGGCAGAGTTCACAGGATGGAAGCTTTGATTGAGGGACTGCTGCAATATTCCCGCGTCGGACGCATTGAAGTGCCTTCAGAAATGGTAAAAGTTGAGAAGTTATTAGCAGAAATTATTGATTCGTTGGCGCCGCCGTCGGGATTTGAGGTGAAAGTTGAACCGGGAATGCCAAATTTTGTGACAGAAAGATTGCTGTTGCAGCAGGTTTTTTCTAATTTAATTAGCAACGCAATTAAGCACAACCGAGCTGAATCTGGTCATGTAAAAATCTCGGTTAAAGAGTTAGATGATTTTTACGAGTTTTCTGTAGAGGATGACGGGCCGGGGATTGCTCCTCAATATCACGATAAAGTTTTTGTGATTTTTCAGACCTTGGAAGCTCGCGATAAAGTTGAAAATACTGGGATTGGTTTGTCGCTGGTGAAAAAAATTGTGGAAGGTCAAGGGGGCAGTATTTCCCTAGAATCTGCTGAAGGTGAGGGAGCAACTTTTCGGTTTACTTGGCCGAAGCAACCTATTAGCCAAGACGGAAAATAAAACAACTCTCCAGGTAGGATGTTTACGGATCACCGCGCTCAAAAGAGTAAATGTAGGGTGCACACGGACTACGGAGAACCCGATAGCGAGTGTTTAAACGGCATCACAACGGATTTCGATGATAAATCCATCAGGATCGTAAAAGTAAATGCCGCGTCCTGTAGCGCGAGTGACGGGGCCGCTATCGATCGCAATTTGATTTGACTTTAGCACTTCCAGAGCGCGATCGAACAAATTCGGATCAATATCGAAGGCTAAGTGGTTGGCGCGGGTAAAAGCTTTCTCCGGGTCTGGGTTTGGCGGTTCCAAGTCTGGCTGCCAAAATAAGTCAATAACAGTGCCGTCTGGGGTAACGAAATTAGCGACTTTACCAGCGGCTACCATTTCTGTTAAAGTTGCGGGAATTTCTGCACCTGTTAGTTCGTGCAGACCGAGAATTGTACCGTAGAAGTGGCGGGAAGCTGTCATATCGCGCACGTTTAAAGCGATATGGTGAACGCGGCGCAAATTCCCAGGCGCGAGGGCAATTTTGACGTTGTTTTCGGTAGTTTGCATGATTGTCAATTGCGAATGTTCAAATTGAAAGCAGTTTGATTTATTCAGATGGTGTCCTGTAAAATAAGCATTTTAAGTTGGTCGTGAAAACTTTTATTAGCGTCGTGCGATCGCACATAATATCAAGTATTCAGGACTTACGCATCGGGGTCTAGAAACCGGGTTTTTTACCGAATCTGCGGTCTACAACGGGTTTTATCGTAAAAAAACCCGGTTTCTCAACAATCGTGCGTAAGTCCTAGTACGGTTATTTTTCTTTAGGGAACGATGCCATGCCTACAAATAGCATCGCCAGACCACCTGCCAGAATTGCGAAGGCAAGTACACCTACAACTAAATCTAATCCCGATGTATTTTCCATTAAATTAAACAGTTCTCCCATTAAATCCTATCATCGGTATTTCTTAATTGCTGAGTGCTTGCAAACAATGGGGAAGAGAAAAAAATAAGCTTTCAACTTATTATAAAAAAAGCCAATTAATTTCTTCCCTCTTCCCTAAACCTCCATCCGTTAAATCCGTTAAATCCTGTAAACTGCTTAGTTGCCGAACTTTTTATTTGGCCAATTCTCGATCGATAGCAGCGATTAGTTCGGGTGAATCGGGACCAACACTGCTGCGGAATCTGGCAACCACTTCACCCTGTTTGCTAACTAAGAATTTCTCAAAATTCCAGGAAACCTCACCCTTGGGTTCGACTGCACTCGTAAGCTTAGCGTATAGCGGGTGCTGCTGAGTGCCTTTAGCGCGTACTTTGTCAAATAATTCAAAGGTGACGCCGTATTTTGTAGTACAGAAATTGACGATTTCTGGATTACTTCCGGGTTCTTGACCTCCGAAGTCGTTGCAGGGAAATCCTAAAACACGGAGTCCAGCCGCGCTGTACTTCTGGCTTAATTCTTCGAGTCCTTTGTATTGAGGTGTATAGCCACATTTGGAAGCTACATTAACTATCAAGAGTACCTGGCCAGCGTACTCTCCTAGTTGCTTGTCTTCGCCTGCGATCGTTTTTACTTTAATGTCGGAGATTGTGCTGGGCATTTTCAAATACTTTTAAATTTGACCACCACAATTTTACCGCAAGTCGGTACAATTTTGTCTAGAGGTCGATCGCTAAAAATTTCAATATCCCGGTAGGGGCAGGTTTACGCATCTCCGGCTTATATTATAGATATTGGTGAACCCGCCTCTACCAAAAATACGGTTAATTTACCGAACCCGATCTTAGTAGATGGCGGTGAACTTTCTCCCCAGCACGACTCGCCACAGTCCGTTCTTAGATTTAAGTTTCTCGCTAATAGCTAAAATCTACAGGGAAAAGGACGAATATTTTAACTCTCTGAGTTGTGTTCCGTCATCCATTTTTGGTAAGTATCCTCAAGTTGCTTGTCTTCCAGAACGAGTTCTAGGCGGACTTTCACGCAACCGTGACGGGGTTGAGAGGCGATCGAATTTAAGATTTTGCTAGCTTTCTGCACAGAGGTAAATTCCGCCTTAACTGTCGGTTCTTGGCGATCTGTCTTAATCTCCGTCAAATCTATACCGGTGATGTTTCCCTGGCCTAAATCTATTTCTGCCAACACCTTCGGATCGTCGCCGACTTGTTCGACAATCAGCTTTTCCCACTGGATGGGTACTTGTACCATCCGAGTTTCAATTTCTTTACGCACTATGACTTCGCCGACTTTCCGCTTGCTGCGATTGATCACCAATCGTTCTTCTAGCAGGCGAATTACTTCTTGATCGACAATATCGAAGTTTTCCTCATCCTGATCTGTCTCCAAATCTGCATTTGTGAGATCGGCATCTGTTAGATTTGACATAACTGTTGAGGGATTTGTTGACTCACTGTTGCTAAATTCACTATCCGGTTCAGAGGCATTGTCTAAATACGGATGCCCGCCATTTGCCGAAACTACCGGGAGCAGATCGACTTGCTCCGAATTAATAGTTACAAACAGCGCTTTTTGGTGATAATCGACTTTTTTGAGCAGCTTAACACTTAATAAAAAAATGCGGGGATTGTCGCTACCTAGCCCGCCCACCACAAAGTTTAACTGACCGTTAGCATCAAAATAGACATCTTTAACTTTGCCTACTAAGTGACCTTGGTTGTCTTTTACGGTAAAACTTTTTAGCTTAGTTCTGACTTTTTCAGGCACCCGGTTGAGACGGGTTATTGATTTGGCAGTTGCTATCTTTTCTGCTGATGCTTGACCGTTCATTTTTTAAACTTTCCTGCTTAGGGATTTTTATTATGAATTGGTAAGGGGAAATTGGTAAAGGCGGGGAAAGTGCATAAACCTTGCCAAAACTAGACAAGTTTTGTACCCCCCCGCCCCTCACATAGGAATTGCGCGATCGCTACCAATTCAATCAAACCTGCGCGGTGACAGAATTATGTCATTAAGGCGCAATTCCTATGCAATACCTGTTGCGGTTGGTTTAGATCTTTGGATTTTTATTATCTACAACCGCAGTTCCATCAGTCTTAACGTCTAATTCTTCACGACGCAAGGTTTCTTCGCCCTCAACCGTGCTGCGAACAACTTCTTTTCTGACGTTGACTTCTTCGCGGACGAAAGCTTCCTTGTGAATGTCGGCCGTTTCTTCGTAGACTTCCATGCGTGCAACTTCCCCTGATTGGAAGTCAGCCTCACCGACTGAAACTACTCGACCCGCTTCTACCGGGGTTACTCGATCGATTACAACTCGTTCTTTTTCAATGGGTACTGAAGCTCGCGCTGTTTCAGTTTCCACGCGCTTGCCAACTGCTACTTCGCCTGTTTTTGCGCGGTGTTTGTTGGCAATCAAGCGTTCTTCATAAAGCTTGAGATTTTGGTGCTGCTGTTCGTTGGTTTCGTAGAGGGGGCGGTCGATATCGTAGCTGTAGCTGCCGCGATCGTAGCTAGCAGGAGTGGCAGTGCTTGCAGCGGCAGTTCCTTGATTGCGGTAGACGCCTCTTACCTGTTCTTCGCGATCGTAATCTACTGCTTCTAAATCATTGTAAGCCGGCAATTGTTCTGCTTGAGCTTTGCTGCGAAGGCCTGTTGCGTAGACCCGATGGGCTCCGTAGTCGAAGCGAGCCGAACCGATTGGCAACAATACTTTTTTGCCAAAAATCCAAATACCGGTGTCAATTACCAGATAGCGGAAACGGCCAGTGTCATCAACCAAAGCGTCATAAACGGTGCCTACTTTTTCATCAGAGTCGCCAGCGTAAACATCAAATCCCTTGATGTCGTCTCCCGCAAAGATTTCTTCCTGATAATTCGGATAAAATTCTGCTAATTTTTGAAGGGCCATGTGTTTTTTCCTCTTTGCTCTACTTAAATTAATAGTAGAAATTAATTCGTTCAGTTCCCTCTCCCTAAAGTCAGAAGTGTATAATTTAGGTGGTTTAATACTATAGGAATACTACGGCATCTCTTCTTCTGTGCTAGCGCGCTCAGCTATTTTAAAGATTGTAAAACTATACAATCGTCAATCTTATAACAAGTATTAAAACTCAAAGCCAACCGTAGGGACACGGCATTGCTGTGTCCTACTCCCCCTGCTGGATACTCCTTTTCCTTTGCGGTGTGCCTACTGTTAATAATTGTTAAGTAGGTGGTAAAAAATCAACATTACATAGTAATACCCAAATATCAAAGCCCCTCATCTTGCAGGAGAGGGCAGAGCTGTTTTATTCTCAGGGAAATCATCGTTTTGTAGGGGTAGCGCCCCCGTGCCTACCCCCTCCACGGATGAAGGGAAATCATCGTTTTGTAGGGGTAGCGCCCCCGTGCCTACCCCCTCCACGGATGAGGGAATCCGTGTTTCAAATATCGGGGCAACCACGGGGGGTTTGCCCCTACGGATAATCAAACCGCCCTGCAGGAGAGGGGCTTGCGGAAAGCTAGAAATTTTCAGTTCAGAGTTGATTGAATTGAGTTCTGATAGCTTCTATCCGTTTGCGGTTAACTCCCAAATCCGACTCTCCCAGACGCGAAGCCGATCGCACATGGATCACTTTCGCCCCATCATCTACCAAAAATTCAACGTCATCAACAAACCCCATCAAAGCACTGGTGAACTCCGCATAGAGGTAATTATCAGTTGCCGTGATAATTTTAGTTTTTCCATAGGAGTCGATCGCCCCTTTGAGCTTTGCCATCGCTTCACTCTGGGACGAAGTGTATGCCAAAGGCTCAATTTTGTGTTCGGCATCTTGACTGAAGCTGCTGACGCAGTTGGGGGAACTCGGACACGCTGCGAGTTTTCCTGACACAATCCCGATATTGGCAGGTCTGGTTCCAGCAAACATGGTTTTTTCTCCGGGTATAGCGATAAAAGTAGCGATCGACAGTATCGCGACTGCTAGCAGTGATATTAAAATAACCAGGACTCTTTTCAATGCTGTCGGCGATTTTGTTTCAACTGTTTGCAAAGGATTAGCCCTCCAGAAAGTGCAAATTAAATCTAATTTTAATATTAATTGAAATTGACCTCGAAAAATCACAAAGATTTACTTTTTTCTTCAATTAACCAGTAAGTCAGCATTCTTCCTTTACCTTTAATGGGGATATAGCCTCGTTCTTCCAAAACAAACTGCTCTTTCAAACGCTCGTAAGTTGCCAGGGTCACTTGAATTTTACCAGGCAATCCATTCGACTCCATCCGCGAAGCAACATTAACAGTATCCCCCCACAAATCATAGCTAAATTTGCTAATACCAATAATTCCCGCCACCACCGAACCGCTGTGAATTCCGATCCGCAATTGAAAACTTTCTCCCATTTTGGCATTAAACCTCCTCAAAGCGGCCTGCATCTCCAAAGCTAAAAGTGCGATCGCCTCCGAGTGATCCTCCTGCGGCGTCGGCAAACCCCCAACCACCATGTAAGCATCCCCAATAGTCTTAATCTTTTCCAACCCGTGCAACTCAGACAACCTATCAAACTCCGAGAAAATCCCGTTCAAAATTTCCACTAACTGCGTCGGAGTTTTGTGAGCCGAAAACTCTGTAAAACCCACCAAATCAGCAAACAATACGCTCACATCATCAAAATGATCTGCTATCAACTTTCGCTCTTTTTGCAAGCGATCTGCAATAGGTTTCGGTAAAATATTCAGCAGCAATTTCTCTGTTTGTCCTTGCTGCACTTTCAGCGCAGCTTCAGCTTGTTTTCGCTGAATCAACGAACCAAGCTGCGTAGCAACGGCGCTCACTAATTCCAACAAGCGCGGCTGACATTTCAGGACTTTTTCGCGATAAAAAATCAAAATAGCTAACACTTGATTGTCCGCCACAATTGGCACCCCAAAAGCCGCTTTCAATCCCACATTCCGCGCAATTTCCGCTCGTAAAAAAACTTGTTCCGGTGCAGTAGAAACATCCTCGATCCATTCAGACTGCTGCGACTGCCAAATCCTACCAGGGAGTCCCACACCGGGAGCAAAAGTCAACTGCCAACTTGTTTGTCGGAATTGGGCAAAACTCAAGTCACTGACGTACCTGCCTGTAGCGCAATTTAAAAAGCCCTCACTGCAAGGAATCCAAGCTTCGCCCAGATTCCATTCAATAGTTTGGCAAATTAAACCTAAAATCACATCTATAGCCGACTCAAAATCCTCAGATTTGCTAATAGCTTGAGTCGCCTGCAGCAGCAATCTCGTTTCCATTTCAACCTGGCGGCGTTCTGCGATTTCCTGGTGTAACTGGACATTTTGAGCGGTCAATTTTTGATTTTTTTCTTGCAATTGGATTTGCAATGAACGCACAGTAAGTTGATTGCTCACTCGCGCCAATACTTCTTTCACCTGAAAAGGCTTTGTGATATAATCTGCTCCGCCCACTTCAAAAGCTTTTGCTTTATTTATTCCTTCTTCTAGGGCGCTGAGAAAAATGATGGGGATTTCCCTAAATTGCGATGCTTTTAATTTTTTACATAGTTCGTAGCCGTCAATATCCGGCATCATAATATCGAGTAAAATTAAATCGGGTGCGCTAGATTGAATAGCATCTAACGCCGCAAAACCATTAGTAACAGGTCGAACTTTATAGCCAGTTTTTTGCAAAATTCTAATCAACAAACGCAGATTATCTGGCGTATCGTCAACTACTAAAATATCGGCTTGATAGTTTTCAGTTTGTTCCGCCTTCATCTGCATGATCTGATTCCTCCGCCTCGGCAATTAAATTGAGAATTTTCTGGTAATCAAAATTATCGAGATGACCCTGGAGAATTTCCGCCAATTCAGGATGAGGCTCCCTTATTTCGTCGATTGTCCTGACAATTAAGTCAAAATCAGCACTGCGGATTACCTGCTTCATGTTGTCTATCCATTCTGCAGGAAGTCTAGGTAAATAAGCAAGCGCAGCATTAGGGAGCGAGTCCGATAAATTATTTCGATCGCCTATTGAGATCAAGTCCGTTGAGTTAGAGTAGACATACTTCACCCCCAAATGTTTGGTGAGGGTATCAAATATATCTGTTTTGCGGAAAGGTTTGCTAATAAAATCGTCGCAGCCGACCAATAAAGCAAACGCTTGCCTTCCTTCAATTGTACTAGCTGTCAAAGCAATAATCTTTGGAATCGGGGAGTCGGGATGGGAAATATTCATTTCGCCCTTTCCTTGCTGCTCTTGCTCTCTCTGCTTGATTCTGGCCTTAATTTGTTTAGTAGCTTCGTAGCCGTCCATCACTGGCATTCGCACATCCATCAAAATTAAGTGCGGATGCCAATTTTCCCACATTTCTATGGCTTCCTGGCCGTTGGTGGCTTGTTCAACCCCGAAACCTAAAGGAGAAAGCATTTTGACTAAAAGTTGGCGGTTGTCTTCGCGATCGTCCACAATTAAAATCCGGTAGCACGGTTGATTGGGTTCCAACCCAGTAACTTCGCGCTTAAGTTGCGGATCAGGAATATCGGCAGCATAAACCGCACCGACAGGAATTTCAAATTTAAAAGTCGTGCCGAGTTCCAGTTGACTTTCTACGACAATTTCTCCTCCCATCAGGCGGACAAATTGACGGCTGAGCTTCAATCCTAAACCCGTGCCTTTCTGAATTTTTTGACCGGAAGCGGTTTGCACAAAAGCCTTAAAAATATCGCCCAATTCTTCGGGAGCAATGCCAACTCCTGTATCTTCAATTTCAAAGAGAAGGAAAAAATCCGGCACTGTTGAATCATCAGCCTCATCGCTCCATTCAACCTGTACAAACTCACTGCTAGTTCTCGAAAAATCCCGAATAGTTCTTGTGGTATCAAAGCAAGCTGTGGGACTCTCCAATAAATCCAGAAATCCCGATCTTTCTAACTTTATAACTCTTAAGATGATGTCGCCTGTTTGCGTAAACTTAATCGCATTACTCAGAAGATTAATCAGCACTTGGCGCAGTTTAATATCATCGGTACGCACGTACTGAGGAACGTCAGCATCGCGCTGGAAATGCAACTGCAATTCTTCATTATGTACCCGCAGTTGAAACATATCTTGCAAATCGTCAAGCAAGCGGTAGAGGTCGAAATTTTTCGGGTTGAGTGTCATCCGCCCCGCTTCGATTTTTGACAAATCTAAGACTTCATTGATCAAGGTGAGCAAGTGTTCGCCACTACGGCGAATAATTCTCATATTTTCTCGGTTTTCGACAGTAAGATCCGGGCTGGGTTCCATGATTTGTGCAAAGCCGAGTATAGAATTGAGAGGGGTGCGTAACTCGTGGCTCATATTGGCAATAAACGTGCTTTTAGCTTTGTTTGCTGCTTCAGCAGCTAAGGCGGCTTGTTGCAGTTGTTCTGTGCGTTCGTCAATTTGGGCTTCTAAGGTGTGGTGGTAATCTGCTAGTATTTTTTCGGCTTGTTTGCGATCGCTAATATCTTGAAAAGCTGCGATCGCATAAACAATATTTCCGCTAGCGTCAAAAATCGGCGTGGTATTGATCTCGATCGCAATTCTTTTGCCATCTTGACGGATTTCTACATCGTCAACCTTAACAGATTCTCCTTTGAGAGCCCGCAAAATTGGCAGATTATCCGGCGGGTAAAGCTCATCAGTATTGGCAACATAAAGTTGATAAGTGGCAGCTAATTGTTCCGCAGTGCTTTCCGGGATAGTGTCTGCACCCAGCAAATCCCGCGCTGCCTGGTTGAAATAGGCGATCGAGCCATCGGGATGATAAACAGATACCCCCACTGGCAAAGCTTCTAAAAATTGACTCAGGCGGCTTTCACTCGCCGACAGGGCCTCATTTACTAGCTTTAACTCCTCGTTTACTTCTTGGCGCTTATGAATTTCATCTGTTAACTTTTGATCTTGCAAATAACTGTGAACTGCTTCTACAACCGTTAATTTTAAGTCTTCATTTTGCCAAGGTTTAGGAATATAACGGTACAATTTCGCATACTTAATAGCATTACTAAGGGCTTCCAAATCTGCTTGCCCAGTTAGCATAATAGTCAGCGTCTCCGGCGAGCTTTCGTGAATTCTTCTGAGCAGTTCATCCCCTTTAATATCCGGCATGATATAATCGGAAAGCACCAAAGCAATCTCGTATTCATCTGCCTGCAAATCTGCCAGCAACTCTAAAGCATCAGCCCCCCCTTCAGCGGTTTCAATTATACACCGATCGCCGATCGCCTTTTTCAGTTCAATCTTTAAACTGTTCAAAACGTCAGGTTCATCATCAATACAAACAATCACAGGTTTTTTCATAACTTAGCCAGCCCAGATTTTATAGTCTCTATTAAGTCTTTGCTTTGCCAGGGTTTGTACAAACAACAGTATAAATCTGCTTCTTCTACTGCCCGCTGAACTGCCGCTGCATCCGCTTGACCCGTCAACATCACCTTAATAATTTTAGGATATTTTTGGTGAACTTTAATTAAAAGTTCGTCACCTTTAATTCCCGGCATCAGCCAATCAGAAACAACCACAATCACCTGAGCTTCTTCTTGAAACTCCTCAAGTAGATCTAAAGCTTCATCACCACTTTCAGCTAATTCATAAAAGTAATCATTCTTAAATTCATTTTTTAGCTGGATCTTGAGAGTATTCAAGATATCTGGTTCATCATCAACGCAAAGAATTATAGGCTTATTCATCTTTTGCTCTCTGCTTAAATTTTAGTAGGTTTACCGACATGACTTGCTTTTACGTTATAGATTTCGGGCAAAGATGCAGGATATCTGTCCCCTATCTTATTTTAATAGGACTTCCGAAGATAAACCCGGTTTCTCCTAATAAATCTTGTATTTGTCAACGAGACAGCAACGAGTGTCAATCGATTTTAGATTTTAGATTTTAGATTAAAGAATTGAAGCATTGACCCCACGGATAAATTCGGGCGTTTGTTTATCGGATACAGGTTTTTTATTTCTGGACGGATGAATCCGGGGGCTTGCATCCTGGATGCTTTCCGTCAGAGGGAATCAGCCTCCTGCAGGTAAGTTTTGTTTAATAAATTGGCAGCGAGACTGTAAAAGTTGTCTGCCCCGGTACAGAATCTACAGCAATTGTGCCTTCGTGTTTTTCCACAATTTTTCTCACAATATCCAATCCCAAACCGCTACCTTCGCCCGCCGATTTAGTCGTAAAAAATGGCTGAAAAATTTTGGGAATAACTTCTGAGGGAATACCTTTACCGTTATCAGTAAACTTGAGTAAAATATTTGCTTCTTGCTGCCGAGTTTCAATCGTCAAAATACCTTTATAATCCATTGCTTGCAGGGCATTATGAACGAGATTCGTCCAAACTTGATTTAAGTCATCGGGATAGCACATAATTTGGGGTAAATCTCCATAATTTTTAACTACTTCTATACCGTGTTTCAGTTGATTTTGATAAAGAGTTAACACCGTTTCAATGCCATCGTGCAAGTTCGCCTGGACTTTTTCTGGTTGGCTATCAAAATGAGCGTAAGTTTTTAATGCAAATACAACTTTCCCAGACTTCGCTGTCGCTCTTTGGATCAGGCTAATACTTTTTTTAAAGCTCGCAAACTGGTAGGCACTATTTAAAACTACTTCGCAATCCGGCGATTTAAAAAGCGGCAAGAACTCTTTGATGTTTTCGTAGATTTCCATGTCAACTAAAGTATCCGCAATTTCATCAGATTTTTCAACCGATTCTGCCATCAAATCCCCCCTCAACTGCTGCTTAAATTTCCGCTTCTCTCTGCTTGTGAATAAAACTTCTTGATGGGTGGCTCTGTACAGTAAAGCTAAAAAATAAGCTTTGCTTTCCTCAGAAAGTTCTTGATAAATTTGAAGAAATTTTTCTAAAAACTCGTCGGAAAAATTAGATATATTATTAACAGAAGAACCTATAATGCCCAGGGGGGTATTGATTTCGTGGGCAATGCCGGCAATCAGTTGTCCCAGGGCTGCCATTTTTTCCGATTGGATCAAATGCTCTTGGGTGGCTTGCAGTTGGTGGATGGCCGTTGCTAAATCTTGATTTTTTTCTTGCAAAGTTTGTTGCAGTGAACAAATTTTTAAATGAGTTTCTATCCGGGCTAAAACTTCTTCAACCTGAAACGGTTTAGTAATAAAGTCAACTCCGCCAACTCCAAAAGCTTTAACTTTATCCAGCACGTCATTGATCGCACTAATAAAAATAACAGGAATGTCTTTTGTAATTTCAGAAGCTTTGAGTTGCTGGCAAACTTGATAGCCGTCCATTTCCGGCATCATAATATCCAGCAGCACTAGATCCGGGGGTATTTTTTGAGCCGCAGACAATGCTAGCTTGCCATTGGGTACCGGGCGAACTTGATAGCCTTTTTCGCTCAAAATTCCTGCCAGCAGCCGCAGGTTTTCTGGCGTATCGTCCACTACTAAAATATTAGCTCGATTGGTTTTAGGGGAAGTTGAAGTCATCGGGTATTTACTGTTTGTCGCTGAGTTCGATTATGTTCAAAATTCTGTCATATTCAAAATTATTAATGCAATCTTGAAGCTTGCCCGCAAGAGAGGGATTGACAGTGCCGATTTGTGCGATCGAAGTGGCGATCGCCTCCATGTCCACACTCAAAATACTTTGCTTGAATAGGGCCATCCAGTCTGGAGAAAGAGAAGCGAAAGCCTGCGGTGTCAGCACCTCCTGACTTGACTCCTCTACACCTCCGGCACTTACTGCGGTTGGATCTTCATAAATATAGCGTACTCCTAAATGTTTTCCCATTGCCACAAAGATATCCTCCTCGCGGAACGGTTTCCGCATAAAATCATCGCAACCCGCCGAAAGAATCACCGCCCGTTCTTCCTCCAAAACGCTAGCAGTTAGGGCCACAATCGCCGTTGCTTGCCCGCCAGTTGTAGTTTTAATCTGTTTCGTTGCCTCATAGCCGTCCATCACAGGCATTCTCATGTCCATCCAAATCAGATGCGGTTCCCACTCCATAAAAATATCAACCGCTTCTTTACCGTTATTCGCTTCTCTCAACTCAAATCCGAGTGGACTGAGAAGTTTTACCAACAGTTGGCGGTTCAAAGGTTTGTCGTCCACAATTAGCAAGCGATAACTCGGCTGATTCGGTTCGAGGGCAACAACTCGGCGTTGAGTTTTTTTGCTTTCAATATCACTAGCTTCAACCAGATGAACTTGAATGTCAAACTGAAATACTGCACCCTTTCCGATCTCGCTGCTAACAGTAATTTCACCTCCCATTAATTGCACGAACTGGCGGCTAATAGCTAAACCTAAACCCGTTCCTTCCTGAGAATCTTTACCTGTTTTCGTCTGCACGAATGCTTCAAACAACTGATGGATTTCCTCAGCAGCAATGCCTGCACCAGTATCTTGAACTTCAAAATGCAGCCAGTAGCGGCCCGGCAATTGGTCAGTGCTGTTTTTATGTATATTCCGTTTTCCTCCTTTGACTTGCATCGACACTCCCCCTTCTGAAGTAAATTTAATTGCATTATTGAGCAAATTAATTAAAACTTGGCGCAATTTAACTTCATCAGTACAAATGTAATGGGGAACTTCTGCGTCTCTGTCGAAGATTAATTGCAAACCTTTTTGCTCAGCTTTGAGAGCAAACATATCTTCTAAATCGTCTATGACTTGGTACAAATCGAAGCTTTTTTCATTAATCGTCGTGCGTCCTGCTTCGATTTTTGACAAGTCTAAAACTTGGTTAATTAAAGCCAGTAAATGTTCCCCACTCCGCAGGATAATTGCAACATCTTCTTGATTTTCCTGAGACAACGTTTTACTGCGGATCATGACTTGAGCAAAGCCGATGACCGCGTTCAGGGGCGATCGTAATTCGTGGCTCATATTGGCGAGAAAGGTACTCTTCGCTTTGTTTGCCGCTTCGGCCGCTTCTTTCGCCTGCTGCAGTTTGATTTCCGCTTGTTTGTTATCAGTAATATCTTTAATAAAACCTTCGTAGTAAAGTAGATTTCCTGCTTCATCGCAGGCAGCGCGACAATTTTCCGAAATCCAGATTATACTGCCATCTTTGCGGGAAATTTCCGATTCAAAGTTTGATAGTATCCCGTACTCGTTCATCAGCGCTGCAAATTCTTCGCGACGGTTGGGTTTCACGTAAAGCTGGTTATGGAAATTCGGCTGTGCTGCTATTAATTCTGCAGGCGAGTCGTAACCGTAGATGTTAGCTAAAGCGGGGTTAGCGCTGATATATTTCCCGTCAATAGCAGTTTGAAAAATTCCATTCAAAGCATTTTCATAAATGTTGCGGTACTTTTCTTCTGCTTCCCGGAGGGCAGTTTCTGCTTTTTGGCGCTCGGTAATATCGCTAGAAATCGACAAGAAACAAGCTTCTCCGTCAATATCGATGGTTTCTATCGACAGCAGTGCCGTTCTTTCTGTACCACTTTTATTGCGAAACCTCAGCTCATAGTTGTGAAGAGCCGTCTTATTCTTTAACATTTGAATCATGCGATCGCGCTCTCCCAAACTCGCCCAGAAATTGAGTTCAACCGCTGTTTTTCCAATAATTTCTTCGTGACTGTAACCCATCATTCGACAAAAGCTCTCATTGGCTTCTATGTGGCGACCATCGCTAATTCTAGTCAGGGTAATCGCATTAGGACTTAAACGAAAAGCTTTAGAAAACTTTTCTTTTGCCTTGGCAAGATCGGCGGTACGTTCTGCAACTTGCACTGCTAAATTGTCGTTGTATTCCTTTAATACTTTCTCCGCTAGTTTGCGTTCTGTAATATCTTGAAAAGCGCACATCGCGTAGATAATATTTCCTTGAGCGTCATAAATAGGAGTTCCCCAAACTTGCAGGGGAACAGTTTTGTCAGTCGAGGAGATTTCAATATCATCAACAGTTACACTTTTACCCTGCAAAGCATTTAAAATTGGGTCGCGTTCCGCCGGATAAATTTCCTGAGTACCCGCTAAATAAACTCGGTAGGATTGACGTAAACTTTCGGAATTTGTTGGTACAATTCCTTGAGATAAAAGTTGCTCTCCGGTAGGATTAATGTAGTAAGGTTGACCGTTGGGATCTGCAATAAAAATCCCTAGCGGTACTGCATTGAAAAATTGTTTTACTCGGTTTTCGCTTTCCGAGAGAGAAGTAAATGAATGCTGCAATTGCTCGGCCATGCTGTTAAAAGCAGTGGCAAGTTCTCCGAGTTCATCTTCGCGATTCAGAGTGAGTTTTGTATCCCATTCATTCCGGGCCAAAGCTTTCGCCGCCGCATTCAATCTTAAAATCGGCTGAACAACCCATTTAGCAGTAAGAATCCCCAGGATTGTCGCCCCCATCAATGCTGCAAGCGACAGTAAAAAAGTCGTGCGCGTGTTGAGGTTAATTTGCTCCATAAAGTCAGACTCTGGTACAACTACTACAATCAGCCAATCCAACCCTCGATCGTCTTTAAAAGGAGCTACCTGAATAAAATTTCGCTGGCCATCAACATCAAAAGTAAGTTGTTGAGAATTATTAATTTTAGCTAAGCTATCGTAGGATTTCTCTAAATGTTGTGCAGTTTGGCGAATTACCGGATTCTCGCTTTCTGAAGCTTTAATGCGTCTGGTTTCTTTACCTTCCACCACGAATTCTGGACTCGAGGTTGAAGTAGCAATTAACATCCCCGATCGCTCCATCACAAAAGTTTGCCCCGACTTGCCAATTTTGAGGCTAACCAGAAATTCTTTGATTCGGGAAAAGAGCAAATCGCTACCAGCTACTCCTAACAATTTGCCAGCGTCGTCGTAGATAGGCAAAGCAGCAGTAATTGCCAGTTCCCTCGTCAAAAAATCCGTATAAATTGGAGTCCAAATAGGTTTTTTGCTCGCAGCGGCAGCTATGTACCAAGGGCGAGTTCGCGGGTCGTAAATATTGGGTGAAATTTGCACTAATTGAACGCGGTTTCCCTGAGAGTCCGCAGTATATCGAGCTAACTTATTGCCAGTAGAGCTGTCAGCCGCCGATATCAAAATCCCATTTTTAGTGCGGATTGCTCCAGAGTGTTCTCCATTTTCTTTGCCTGTGTAAATGATGCTGATAGAATCAAAATATTGAATTTGTTCGAGAAAATGATGTTCGAGTTTTTGCTTTTCTTCTAGGCTCAAATGCCCCAATTTTATGCCTTGAACGTTCAGGTGATTGACAATGTGGGGAATTGACATATAATTTTCCATGCGGTCTTTGATGCGATCGCTAATTTCTTCTCGCAACTGAGCGGCAACATCGTTGACTGCCCGCTGACCGTTTTGGAAAGATAGCCAACCTACAACTCCAACCGTGCCGACAATTTGCACTAAAAAAGGAACCACGAGCACCGTTTGTAATGGAACTTTGCCGATAATTTTTGTAACCAAACGATTGAGGGGTTTAGGAAACATATTCGTCCTAAAAGTAATTTAAATTGGTAGTTGAAATTAGTAGATTTTATAATCTTAGAGGGAGAGACCAGCGAGTCATATCAAATCCGGTTAATCATATCACTTCCGGTTGCACTCATACATGATTGTTGACTGTTGACTGTTGACTGTTGACTGTTGACTGTTGACTGTTGACTGTTGACTGTTGACTGTTGACTGTTGAC
>NZ_JAUBOX010000022.1:0-100149 GCF_036700445.1 Microcoleus sp. T3_B1 | reverse complement strand
TAATTGCTTCGGACAGAGCGGAAAACTAGCTTCGCATTCGCCGGTGTCGTGACTCAAATAACGTAGTCAGTTAAGACTTAAGCTGGTCAGAATAGCTTGTAATTTCTTACAAGCTCAGTGGCTTTAGCCCTGAGTTCCTGACTCTATAAATTTAAATGAGCACGGAGCGATTGGAAAACTCCGCTCCGACCGTCGCAGAATTTCCAGAGCCAGCCGACCTGCTCAACCAGTTAAAAGCGCGACGCAAAAAGTCCGGCGCAAACTTGGCAGATATGGAGGTGGTTTTGGAGATACTTGGAACAGATGGGAGCGAAATTTGAGCGGAAAATAGGACTATCGGTAATACAATTAACCTGAAACCCTTACTCCGCAAAAGACATAGAAAGTGAGCACGGAGGGATTTGAACCCCCGACCCTCAGGACCGGAACCTGATGCTCTATCCACTGAGCTACGTGCCCTCGACTTTTTAGAGTATAACACGTCTTGCGGAAAATGGCGAGTGCCGATCGCAAATTTCCTGGCCGGCCTCCAAACCGCTTGACCCATGCGGATTAAACTCGCCCGTGCGATCGAATATCAGGCAGTTCTCGCAGCCAGAGACTGCAACTTTTACCTAAATGGTAACAATAATACGACAATGGGTAAAATAATAGCCATTAATCGAGCAAACATTAGGTTCACATTCGATCGGGGTCGATCGCCTGCCATAGCTAAAATAGCCCGCCTCAATTTCCCCTAGCTAACCGGCAGTAAATAAATGGTGCTGCAGTTAAGACAGGTTGTGCAAATACGGCTCTAGACTAAGTTCACCAAACCCCTCAATCTTATGGTTTCTAAAATTTTAGACAAATTACCGCTGCGAACTGTTCTCATAGTTCCATTTATACTGCAAATAGTGGGAGGCGTGGGGCTCGTAGGATATCTGTCTTTTAGAAACGGGCAAAAAGCAGTTAATAACCTTGCCAGTCAGTTAATGAGCGAGGTGAGTTTGCGTGTCGAGCAAAACCTGCAAGTTTACCTGACTACTCCCCATCAAATCAATCAAACCAAGCTGGATGCTGTCAAGCTCGGCTTGTTAAAGATGGAAAACTTATCAGCTTGGGATAAATATCTTTGGCGCCAAGTACAATTATATCCCTATATCAATTTTACCTCCGTTGGCAACAAGCATGGAGATTATAGATGCGGTCAACAACTTTCTAACGGCTCCCGAATGATTAATGTGATAGACCCATCTACTGGGTTTAATTTTAATTCTTACAATACGAACGCTCTCGGCGATCGCACTACAATTACCACCCTTGCCAAAAACTATGATCATCGGCAACATCCTGCGTACCAAAAAGCCGTCAAAGTCGGCAAACCTACTTGGAGTTCGGTTTTTGTTTCCTTACTAGAACCGACATTACTTATCAGCGCTATCCAACCCGTATACACCTACAAAAATCAGCTAGAAGGAGTCTTATTTGCTGCTTTGCGTCTCGACCATCTTGGGAGATTTCTCAACAGTCTCAAAGTTGGCAAATCCGGTCAAACATTTATTATAGATCGCCAGGGTACTTTGTTAGCAACTTCCACAACAGAAAAACCGTTTCGCACTAAAGGTAATGAAAGACAATTGTTTAAAGTGGAAGAAAGCAGCAACCCTTTTACTCAAGCGACAGCTAAATATTTGACTGCCAAGTTTAAAAAATTAGACCAAATTAAAAAATCCGAGTTATTGAGCTTTGACATAGATGACAAGCGACAATTTTTAAAAGTCTTGCCGTTTCAAGACGGCAAAGGTTTAGACTGGCTGATTGTCGTAGTTGTTCCCGAAGCAGATTTCACCAAAGAAATCGATGCTAATACCCGCACAGCGATTTTGCTGTGTTTCGCAGCTTTAGGAGTAGCTGTGGCGATTGGCATTCTGACTTCTCAGTGGGTAACAAATCCTATTTTGAGCTTAAATATAGCAGCCAAAAATATTGCTAAAGGTGAATGGGACAAAACAGTAGAAAGCGAACGTTCTGACGAATTAGGGGAATTAGCGAAATCATTTAACAGCATGGCTCAACAACTGCAACAATCTTTTGAAACTTTAGAACAGCGAGTGCAAGAGCGGACGGCAGAATTGGCTGTAGCGAAAGACAAAGCGGAAGTAGCGAACCAAGCTAAAAGCACTTTTCTTGCTAATATGAGCCACGAATTGCGATCGCCTCTCAATGCAATTCTCGGCTTTTCCCAACTGATGACTCGCAGCCAAACTCTCTCCCCAGAAGATCAAGAAAATATTAGCATAATTAGCAGCAGCGGAGAACACCTGCTCACCCTGATTAATAACGTACTCGATTTATCTAAAATTGAATCGGGGCGCACCACCCTAAATTCCAAAAAATTAGACCTTTTCCGCCTGCTAAACGACTTGGAAGATATGTTTCAAATCAAAGCAGATGACAAGCACCTGCAGTTAGTTTTTGAGCGCAGTCCCGAAGTGCCACAATACGTAGAAACGGACGATTTAAAATTGCGGCAAATCTTAATTAATCTGCTCAATAACTCTCTTAAATTTACCGATGAAGGCAGTGTAGCGGTAAGAGTTAGCAAGCAGTCACTAGGCAGAAATCAGCAGGCAGAAGGGGGATTTTTTTATCCATCTGAAGTATCAAATGATACTGAAATCTCCGCCATCAATGGTATCAAAATCTCTCAATTCAGTCCGTCGAACAACCCGATCATTGCCACCAAAAATGACGATTCAGCTTCTACCTCTTCCTTCTTTCTTCATTTTGAAGTCGAGGATACTGGACCCGGTATTGCTACCAATGAATTAGACGATCTTTTTGAACCCTTCGTGCAAACCAAGACAGGCAAAGATTCGCAAGAAGGTACCGGCTTGGGATTGCCCATCAGTCGCAAATTTGTAGAATTAATGGGCGGCGAAATGAGCGTCTGTTCTGCTGTGGGTAAGGGAACTAATTTTAAGTTTGACATTCAAGTTATTGCGGTCGAGGCGACTGATATTGAAAGCCCAAAACCGAGCAGGAATGTTATTGCCCTGGTTCCCAACCAACAGACCTATCGAATTTTGATAGTAGACGATAAACCGCTGAACCGCCAACTGTTAATTAAAATCCTGTCTCCTCTGGGTTTTGAACTAAAAGAAGCTACTAACGGTCAAGAAGCTATTGAGATTTGCGATAGTTGGGAACCGCATCTCATTTGGATGGACATGAGAATGCCTGTGATGGACGGCTACGAAGCTACGCAATACATTAAAGGTACTATTAAAGGTCAAGCTACACCTATTATTGCGCTGACAGCGAGCGTTTTGGAGGAAGAACGGGCAGTTATTTTATCGGCGGGCTGCGATGCTTTTATGAGGAAGCCTTTCCGGGAAGCCGATATTTTTGATGCTATGCACAAACATATCGGAGTGCGCTATATTTATGAAGATGCGGATCAAACGGATTTATCGGCAATCAAAGAGGGCGATCGCGCTATGAGTGCGACTGATTTCGTAAACTTGCCTGATTCACTGGTAGCTGATTTAAAGCTAGCTATACTGAATGCAGATATGGAGTTAATTAATACCTTGATAGAGCAAATTCGATTAAAGGATGCAGTAACGGCTGGTGCGATCGCAACTTGTATAGAAAATTTTGAGTACGACAAAGTTTTAAATTTAATTTCGGAAGCAATATCACATGAATAACGACATTCCTAGCACCGATCGCGGTAATATTTTAGTAGTTGACGACACCCCAGCTAATTTGCGGCTGCTAGCCGGAATTTTGAATAGCAAGGGTTATAAAGTGCGCCCGGTACCTAGTGGCGACTTAGCCCTTTCGGCGGCAAAAGGTATGCCTCCAGATTTGATTTTGCTGGATATTATGATGCCCGAAATGAATGGATATGAAGTTTGCGAAAAGCTCAAAGCTGATGAAGGAACTTGCGACATTCCGGTGATTTTTATTAGCGCGATTAATGACGTACTTGATAAGGTCAAAGCCTTTGCAGTGGGCGGGGTAGATTATATTACCAAGCCCTTTCAGGTGGAAGAGGTTCTAGTTAGGGTAGAAACCCATTTAGCAATGTGCCAGTTGCGAAAAAGACTCCAACAAAAAAATAATGAACTTACAGTTACTTTAGACCAACTGCAAGCTACTCAGAATCAATTAGTGCAATCAGAAAAAATGGCGGCATTAGGGCAACTAATTGCCGGCATTGCTCACGAAATTAATACGCCGCTGGGGGCAATTCGGTCGTCTATTGGAAATATTACCAGCTTTTTGGATAACAATCTCGAAAGTTTGCCAGTTTTTTTTAAAGAACTGTCAGCCGAACGCCAGCACGATTTCTTGCGCTTGATGTACAGTTCTAGTCAACAAAATTACTCTTTATCTACGCGAGAAAAACGGGTATTGAAAAAAGGCGTGAAGCAGGAACTAGAGTCGGAAGGCATTGACAATGCGGACAGCATTGCTAGCATTTTAATCAATATCGGATTGCAAGGAAATCTGCAAGAATTCTTGTCGTTGCTCAAAGATCCTGACAGCGAAAATATTATAAAAACAGCCTACGAGTTTGCTAGCATTCACAGAAGCGCCCGAACCATCGCTACCGCTACTGAACGCGCTGCAAAAGTCGTCTTTGCTCTAAAAAATTATGCGCGTTACGATGTAAATGGGGAAAAAATACAAGTGAATATTACGGACGGAATTGAAACTGTATTAACTCTTTATCAAAACCACATCAAGCAGGGTGTGGAAGTCATCAGAAACTATCAAGATCAATTGCCTGTGGTACTGTGTTATCCCGACGAACTCAATCAAGTTTGGACAAATTTAATTCACAATGCCTTACAAGCGATGGACAATCAAGGAACTTTAACAATTGACGCGGTACAACAAGATACCAGCGTGTTGGTCAAAATTATTGACAGCGGTAAGGGAATTCAACCAGAGATTATTCGGAAAATTTTTGAGCCGTTTTTTACTACCAAACCTGCGGGAGAAGGCAGCGGGTTGGGATTGGATATTGTGAAAAAAATAATTGAAAAACATCAGGGTAAAATTGATGTGGAGTCGAGGCCAGGTAAAACAGCATTTACCGTGTCTTTGCCGATTAATTTAACTGAGTAGGTAAAGCGCCGCAGAGCGAAGTCTGGGGCGAAAATTTGCAGTCTAGCCACGCAGAATGTAGAATTTGGAAAACGGTGTGCAGCCATGAGGGTTCACCCTGCCACACTAAATAAGGAAACTAGCGATGTCTAAATCAGCAATTTTGTGTGTGGACGATGAAGTAGGGGTGTTGGAAAGTCTGGAAATTGAACTGCAACAGGCATTTAACGGTAAATATCTTTGCGAATTTGCTGAAAGTGCTGCCGAAGCCCTGGAAATTATTGAAGAGCTATGTGAAGCTGATGTTAAGATTTTAGTAATTGTCTCTGATTGGTTGATGCCCGGAATGAAAGGAGATGAGTTGCTGATTAAAATTCATCAAAAATATCCGCAAATTGTGAAAGTAATGCTGACAGGACAAGCAGACAAAGAAGCAATCGAACGCACAAAAGCTCAAGCAAATCTTCATGCTTTCATAGAAAAACCTTGGCAAAATCAAGAATTAATTGAAGCAATTAAGTCTGGTCTAGCAAATTTATGAAAAAACCAGTCATTATTTGTGTCGATGATGAGCAGACTATACTTGATAGTCTGGAAATAGACCTGCTAAAAGCCTTTGAAGATAAATATTTAATTGAAACGGCCCAAAGTGGCGAAGAAGCTTTAGAGTTGCTGTCAGAACTTTTAGCAGAACAGTATGAAGTTCCTTTGGTGATTTCGGATCATATCATGCCTAGTATGAAAGGAGACGAACTATTAAGCAGAGTTCATGCTATCTCGCCTAACTGTCTCAAGATTATGCTGACGGGGCAGGCAGATTTGGAGGCGGTAGCCAATGCTATTAACTATGCTAAATTGTACCGATATATACCTAAACCTTGGCAATGTGATGACTTAAAATTAACTGTCACTGAGGCTATATATAGATATTTTCAAGATAAAAAATTAGCTGAAAAACAAAGAGAACTTCAGGAAATGAATCAGGAGTTGGTAAAATTAAACCGCAAGCAGGCGATGCTGATTGCCAAACTCCATGAAAACGAAAGTCGCTTGACGCAATATCTAGAAGCTATGCCATTGGGCGTATGTGTACTTGATGCGAACGGGCAATCTTTCTACGCTAACCAGAAAGCGCGGGATGTATTTGGCAAAGGCACTGTGCCGCATATTAATTCAGAGCAAAAAGCAGCAATTTATCAATTCTATAAAGCCGGGACTAATCAGAGATGCCCCGTGGAAGAATTGCCAATTATGCGGGCGCTTAGGGGCGAAAATGTGCGGACTGAGGGTGTAGAAATTCGTACAGCTAATAAGATTATTCCTGTAGAGAGTTGGGCAACTCCAATTTATGATTCTACAGGCGACATTTCCTATGCGATTATTGCTTTTAGTGACATAAGTGAACGCAAGGAAGCTGAAGAGGCGCTAATTCAAGCTGAAGAGAAGTATCGCGGGATATTTGAAAATGCTCTAGAAGGTATTTTTCAGACGACGCCGGACGGACATTTTCTCAGTGCGAATCCTGCTCTGGCGGAAATTTACGGCTACGATTCTGCGTCAGAATTGATAGAAAGTATTAATGATATTCAGCAGCAATTGTACGTGGAACCGAACCGCCGTCAAGAGTTTCTGGCGCTGATGAAACAGCACGGTACTCTGTGTGAGTTTGAGTCTCAGGTTTACTGTCGAGATGGCAGCATTATCTGGATTTCTGAGTATGCGCGCACCGTTTATGATGCTAACGGTGAAGTGCTTTACTATCAGGGTTTTGCTAAGGATATTAGTTTGCAAAGACAGGTGGAAGTGGAACGAATCAGGTTTACTAATGATTTAGAAAAAGCTTTGGATGCCCAAGAAAAGTTAAATGAGGCACTGTCAGAAAACGAAAGCCGATTGACTCAATTCCTGGAAGCGATGCCGGTGGGAATATTTGTTGTGGAGGGTAATGGTAAACCTTTTTACATGAATTCTTGGGGCGAAAGGATACTAGCCGAAGGTTTAATTTTTGATGGGGGTACTGAGCAATTCCCTGAAGCTTATCATTTTTACGACGCTGGAACTAATCAATTGTATCCGAGGGATAGCCAACCGATTGTTCGGGCGTTACGGGGAGAATTTGTGCGTATGGACGATATAGAAATTCGTGGGTCAGATCGGATTGTGCCGATCGAGGTTTGGGCGACTCCAATCTACGACGAACGGAAAAACATCGTTTACGCCATCGCCGCTTTTCAAGACATCACGGAACGTCTAGAGGTAGAAACCGAGCGCCGCCAATTCACAGACGAGTTGCAAAAAGCTTTAGCTGCAGAAGAAAAATTAACAGATGCTTACGGGCGGTTTGTACCGCACGAATTTCTCCACTTTCTGGGATATGAAAGTATTCTGGAAGTCAAATTAGGCGATCAGGTGCAGAAAGAAATGTCGGTGCTATTTTCAGATATCCGCGATTTCACTTCTCTTTCGGAAAGGATGAGTCCCGAAGAGAATTTTCAATTTATTAATGGTTATTTGTCGCGGATGGAACCGGCAATTACTGACAATTTTGGTTTTATTGATAAATACATTGGTGATGCGATTATGGCGCTGTTTAATGGCAGTGCGGACGATGCTGTGAAAGCTGGAATTGCAATGCTAGAAGAGCTTAACGAGTATAATATTATTCGTAATCAGGTCGATCGCCCGCCGCTGCAAATTGGCATAGGAATCAATACGGGTTCTTTGATGTTAGGCACGGTGGGCGGCCAAAGTCGCATGGACAGCACGGTGATTAGCGATGCGGTAAACTTAGCCTCCCGCGTGGAAAGTTTGACGAAAGAGTATGGAGTTTCGATGTTAATTACTCACAATACTTTTATACAGTTGAACGATATTTATGATTTGAGGTTGATCGATCGCGTAACAGTTAAAGGCAAATCGCGAATGGTAACACTTTATGAAGTATTTGCGGCCGATCCGCCAGAGTTACGAGAGAAAAAGTTAGAGACCAAGACAATCTTTGAGCAAGCTTTGGTACTCTACAATAGTGACAACTGTGTCGAAGCTAAAAGATGGTTTTCGGCCTGCTTGGAAATCAACCCTCATGATAAGGTAGCTCAAATTTATATGGAGCGGTGTCTGAAAGGAGCGATCGCTCCTGCATAATACCATTTTATATCATGTCCGATCGATTGACCATAATATCCCGGCCAGGCGGGTTTTTGAGATTGTCAATTATTGGCAGATATTGTGGTGAACCCGCCCCTACCTGATGAATGGTAATCGACCGGACATGATATTAGAGTTTAGATTTGAGAATTGGCAATGATTTATTCCATAAGGGTTGGGAGTTTGCCTACAGTTGTATTCTTTTTTGAAACTGGAATAATCATTGTTTAGACAGGCAGGGAAACGCAAACTATGGTTTCTTGCTGTGGCAAACTTTCTATTTTAAATTCCCCTCCGTGCAATTCTACAAGGCGTTGAACAATAGCCAGGCCCAATCCCAAACCTGCTTGTTGGTAAAGTTTGCGATCGAACTGCCTGTAAGCTTCTAGCTGTGCAATCTGATCGGCAGTCAGGCCGCGGCCTTGGTCTTTGACAGACAGAATAAAAGTCTGATTTTCGACCAAACTGCTTAATAAAACAGGCGTTCCTTCTAAAGAAAATTTGAAGGCATTGTCCAATAGTTCTTCAACAATTTTTGCGAGTCTGACAGAATCAATAGCTACCGACGAATCTTGCAAGTTTAATTGTAAATCGTCTGTTCTATTCGCGTGTTTTGCTTGCTGCCGCGCTTTTTGACTCAGCAAAGATTTTACACAGCTAAATTCGCTGTTTCGCATCTCCTTGAGCCGTTCGGGATTTGTGGCTGCTATCTCCAGTTCTGCATACAGCAAAAAGTTCTGAATTAGCCGATACAAGCGATGACCCGAAGTTTGAATTTGACCGATCATCTCTAAGATATCTGATTCCTCTAAGACATGATATTCTGACAGAATTAGCTCAGAAAAACCCAGAATTGCATTCAAAGGAGTCCGCAATTCGTGGGGCAGCGACATACTAATATTAGTGCGTAATTCGTCTAGCGTCTTTTGAGATTGTCGGCTAATTGTTTTTTGTTTTTCCAGTCGAATAGCAATCGCTTTTAGCAGTTCTTGCGGCGTACAGGGCTTAGTAATGTAATCGTCAGCTCCCAGTTCCATGCCCGTGCGAACGTCAACTTTATCGGCTTTGGCTGTGAGGAAAATAAACGGAATTGTGGCCGTCAAGGGTTCGGATCGCAAAGCTTTGATGACGCCGTGACCGTCTATTTCCGGCATCATCATGTCGCACAAAATTAAATCCGGGATTTTTTCGATCGCCAATTTGATGCCGACTTTGCCATTAATTGCTCCTATTCCTTCAAAATTTTCGGCTTCCAGCAACTCTAAAATATTCTCTCTAATCGCTTCTTCGTCTTCTATTACCAAAATCTTAGCCACGGTGATAGCTCCTTTTAGTTAGTAGTTTGTTGGAAAATTCTGGGTTCAGACACTTGATAAGTTTGTTGGTTAGGCGCTTAATTAATCGTTAAATCGCGGATATATATAGTTGATAATTCAGTTGTTATTGACTGGGAGGGCAAATTAGAGGCAAGGTAATAGTGAAAGTTGTGCCTTTTCCTTCTTGGCTGTCGATCGCAAGTTGGCCGCCGTGAAGTTCCACAGCTCTCTTCACAATTGCTAAACCGAGACCTGTTCCCGAAATAGTGCCGACATTGGGAGATCGGTAAAAAGTTTCTAATATCCGCTCTCGATCGGCATGGGGAATGCCGATGCCCTGGTCTTGAACTTGGAAAACAGCTTCTTTGTTTTGACAGTTGAGGTGCAAGGAAACTGTACTGCCGACGGGGGAATATTTGATGGCATTTGAGATGACATTTCCCAAGATTTGCTGCAGCAGTTTTTCATCCATTTGAGCATCGCAGTTGCCACCTTCATATTGAAAGGCGATCGGGTGTTGGTTGCTGTCGTTGAGTTGCTGCTCTTCTACCAGTTGACGGCAAAATTTTTCGAGGTTTAAGGAAACCGGTTGAAACTGCAAGGTATTGGCTTCGATTTTGCCAATTACGAGGATATCTTCTAATAACTCTGTCATGCGTTTAATTGCTAATTGAATCCGCACAAAATGAGTAGATTTTTTCTCTTGGGGCCACTGAGAGCTGTAATCTTGCAGCAATCCGGCGGAAAATTGGATGGTTGTCAAAGGTGTGCGGAACTCGTGGGAAACCATTGTGACAAATTTAGCTCGCAGTTGTGAAAGTTCCTTTTCTCGTGCGAGGGCTTTGAGAATTTCCGCTTCTGCTCGTTTGCGATCGCTAATGTCACGGGCTTCGGCAATCAGCAGCAAAACTTGTCCTGTTTCATTTTTAACAGGTTTCAGTGAGAAATCAACTGTCATAATTTGGCCACTTTTGCCTAACAAGTCGATTTCGCTGCGGAAAAACTCGCCACGACTTGCTTTGCTGATCGCCGATTGCAATTGTTCGGAAACCTGTGGCGACTGGGCCCAAATCGCCATTTCCCAAATCGGGCGGCCCACAATACCCTCCGATCGCAATCCGGCAAAATCGAGGGCTGTCTCGTTCACTTCCAGCACAATTCCTTGGGGAGTCAGCAGCTTGGTTAGCTGAAACGAAGAGTCAAAAATCGCCCGAAAGCGGCGCTCGCTTTCCCGCAGCATTTGAAATGTTTGAGATCGTTCGATCGCGTAGCGGATCGTCCGCACTAATAATTGAGTAGTAATTTGGCCTTTAACAATATAGTCTTGAGCTCCCAAGCGAACTGCTTCTAGGGCGATCGCCTCATCGTCCAAGCCTGTCATTACCACCATTGGCACATCAGGAGCCACTTCTCGCAGGCGAGTTAGCGTTTCCAAACCGCGGCTGTCCGGCAAAGAAAGGTCGAGCAAAACTACATCAAAGGATTCTTTACACAGTTGGGCGATCGCCTCATGCAGGAACTCAACAGACACCAGTTCCCACTGGACGCCCACAGATACTTCTAACAGTTCTGCAAGCAAATCAGCATCAGCAGGATTGTCTTCTACTAACAGAATCTTAATCCACATAGCTTAGACGTTTTTGACTGTAAAAATTTTACTCTACCAATTTTAGGTTAAACTTTTTTGCTTTCCCTTACCATTTTCAACTTGAAAATTATTATTTGGGAACTGTCACCACCACCAGCCACCAATCCTCAATCCATCTCACCAGCTTAGCCACTTGACTAAAATCGATAGGCTTAGTGATGTAGCACCGGGGTGACAGGGTATAAAACTTGAGCATCTCTTCATCGGCTGCTGAGGTTGTCATAATTACCACCGGAATCATTTTTAACTTGAGTGCTGAGTAGATTTTTATCCATATTTATCACCGTTTTTTGAGGGAAAATTCAGTTAACCCGAATTAAATAGGGAGGAAAACGCGAACCGACAAGCCTTTTTTATTCAATAATTTTATTCCTGATACCATATCTTCTACTCTTATGCAAATTCTTAAAAATTTGCTGGTCGCCAGCTTTTATAAAGTCCCTTCAGCCTCGCTGAGCCAATCATCCACCAGCAGAATTTCCATAGGCTAAAAATTTTAGAGCGCTCATATAGCGGTTCTCAAGCGTGGTGAGGTATGCCCTATGCCCTATGCCCTATGCCCTATGCCCTATGCCCTATGCCCATGAGTACCTCATCTTTCTGAGAAAGGCTATAAGCAAAGCATTTGTTCGTTTAATTTAGAGGAAGTTTGACGACTGCCAGCCAGAAGTCCTCAATTAACCTGACTACTTTAGTAAATTCAACGAAGTCTACCGGTTTTGTTATGTAACAGTTGGCGTGGAGGGAGTAGGACTTAAAAATATCTTCGGGAGCTGCTGAAGTGCTGAGAATCACTACAGGAATTAATTTTAAGGTTGGGTCAGTTTTAATTTCTTCTAGCACTTCAATACCGCTTTTTTTGGGCAAATGCAAATCGAGCAAAATCAAATCGGGACGAGGTACCCTGAGATAGGGTTCTTTTCGGCGCAAAAACTTGATTGCTTCGACTCCATCCTCCACAAAATGCAAGTTATTCAATATTTTACCCTGACCGAGAGCTTCTCTTGCCAAATCGGCATCGCTGGGAGAATCCTCAATCAGCAGAATTTCTATAGGTCTAACAGTGCTTCGATCGCTCATAACCGGCGTATCCTTTTGAGTATAAAAACAAAATTGAATTTTGAGGATTCAGGTACTAATTATAGGAATAGTGAAGTAAAAAGTCGCTCCTTTTCCCTCTTGAGATTCCACCCAGATGCGACCGCCGTGGCGTTCAACAATGCGTTTGCACATCGCCAAACCTATGCCTGTGCCGGAATATTGGCGGCGGGAGTGCAGGCGTTGAAAAATGATGAAAATGCGATCGGCATACTGCGGATCGATGCCAATGCCGTTATCGCGGACACTGAACACCCATTCGCTCTCTTGCCGGCAGGCAGCGATATGAATCAACGGGATATCTTGGCGACAAAATTTGATGCTGTTGGCGAGCAAATTTTGGAATAATTGCACCAGTTGAAATTCATCCGCCATCACAGTTGGCATCGCGTCGCAGGTGATTACAGCTTTTGTTTCGGCGATCGCAATTTGCAAATTGCACATAGTTTGCTTAACCACAGCCTTGCAGTCCGCCTGCTCAAACTCCTGACCCCTCGTTCCCAGGCGCGAATACGCCAACAAATCGTTAATTAGCTGCTGCATTCTGGTGGCGCCATCGACAATATAATGAATATACTTATCTGCGCGATCGTCCAAATTTCCTTGATAGCGCTGGGCCAGCAATTGAGTGTAACTGGTAATGGCTCGGAGCGGTTCTTGCAAATCGTGGGAAGCCACATAAGCAAATTGTTCTAATTCCTCGTTGGAACGCTTCAAATCTTCTGTCAGTTGCAGCAGTTGCTGCTCTGCTTCTTTGCGGCTTGTAATGTTGTAAACCAAGGCGCAACAAGACAGCAGATTACCCTGGGAGTCCATGACTGAACTGGTAGACATATCAGTCCAAATATCTTTGCCGTCCTTGGTTTTGAATTTAAATTCGTGTTGTTCAGCAATACCTTGCTTGCGCCGATCGACATTATCAATAGCTTGTGGTTTTTCCGGTGCGTCCATGAAATCAAAAATCGACCGCCCGAACATTTCTACTTCACTATAGCCTAGCATTCGCGCCATTGCGTTGTTCACGTAAGTCGTGAGGCCATTTCTGTCAATTACCCAAATACCTTCTTTTGCTAATTCAACTATTTGCCTGTACTTGAATTCGCTTTCCTGCAAAGCAGTTTCAGTTAGTTTGCGCTCAGTGATATCTTTCATAAAACAGTGGTGGCCGTTAAATATCCCCTGTGCGTCGCAAGCTTTTACCATCGTTAATTGCTTATAAAAAAACGAGCTATTTTTTCGGACTCCTCTAGCTTCAACTTCTACTTTGCCAGAAATTAGCATTTCCTGATAAGCTGAGAGCATCATCTCAACATCGCCCGGATGTACGGTAAGCTGCCATTTCATGCCAAGCATTTGTTCCGGTTCGTAACCGCATTTATGAGCGTAAGCTCGGTTAACCTTCACGTAGCGCCCCTCAATATCCAGCCGCGAAATGCCTTCCACCGCATTTTGCATGGCATTGGTGAGGTCACGCAGCTCTTTTTCAGCTTGTTTGCGATCGCTAATATCCTGACCGATACCCAAAAAACCGTTAATATTTCCGTTACTATCAAATAAGGCAGTCACCGACAGCAGTACCGGAAACCGCGAACCATCTTTGCGAATGTAAGTCCATTCATTTTCGTCAGCGATTTTCCGGCGCGGCAAGGCAACAAAGGCTTCAATTCCCGGCTCTATTTTCACTCCCAATTCTTGAGAAAGAACTTCAGCTCTTTGAGCGACCTCCAGAGGATCGTGAATTATTTCTACCGTGACTTTCCCCACCACTTCTTCTAGCGAATAACCTAAAAGTTGCTCTGCCGCCCGATTAAATGTTTTAATTGTACCGTCGGGATCTGTAGAAATAATTGTGTAGTTAGCGCTATTAAGAATTGCATTTTGCAGTTGCGTCAATTCCAACAAAGTGAGCGCAATTTTTTCGCGGTAAGCTATTTCTTTTTGCAATTTGTGGTTAGAAATTTCGATTTGAGCCGTGCGCTCAGCAACTCGATGCTCCAGAGTTTCATTGAGCCGTCGATTTTCCTCTTCTACCTGCTTGCGTTCTGTAATATCAGTAATAGTACCAACATAACTTTTTATCTCCCCATTTTCTCCGATTTGACCGACAATTTGACCGAGTATCCAACTGATTTTAGTGTTATTAATGTCTAGAAAGCGGTACTCAGATTTAAACGGCAATTTCTGCTGCACGGCGCTATACCATTGAGAAAAAACCCGATCGCGGTCGTCTGGATGAATGCCTTGCAACCACCCTTTGCCCAAAGCTTCATCACAGGTAATTCCCGAAATTTGACACCAGCGCTCGTTGACATACAAGCAGTCTCCTCCAGCATCTGCATAAAATATTCCCACCGGCGAAGCTTCAGTTAAAGTTTGATAGCGAGCTTCCGTTTCTCGACGTTCAATGATTTCTTTTTGCAGTATTGAATCGATCATCCCTAATTGAGTTGGACTCAGGAGAGTTAATGCTTGGGGAACTAAAGGAATTAATGCAAATGCGGTGTAACCAGAAATTGCGGCGGTAATAATTTTCAGACTGCCAGAAACCCAATAAACAGGATGCCAAAGCGTCCAAACTTCCATTATATGAGTAGTGCCGCAAGAGATAATAAAGGCTGCAAGCAGCCAAAAGATGTTGCGGAAGGGCAAGTCTTTTCGCTGACCGATAAAATAATAAATTAACGAGAGGGGTATTGAATAGTAGGCCAGGGCAATTATAGAGTCTGACACTATGTGGAGCGCGACTAGCTCTCGCTGCCAAAGGTAACAGTAGCCTTGAGGAATATAATTGCCGGTGAATAACAACTGATTTAAAAAATTCCAAATCATAAACGGAATGGCAAATGGGGAAGGAGTAATTTAAGGCAATAACTTATAACTTATCTTAACTCTCTGAAATATACTGTTCTGGAGGCACGGGGGGCTAAAAACCCGGTTTCTTCATAAATGCCTCGTTGCCAAACCGAATATTGTTGTAGAAACTGGTTTTTCTTCCGTAAGTCTTAATATAGCAATTCTCAATGATTCGCGAGCTGTATCGAGCTCTAGGTTGGGTATAACTCATATGTTGCACCATTCTCAATCCTTTTATGAACAGGCAAGATGCCTGTTCCACAAGAGATGAATTTTCTTGTGGAACAGGCATCTTGCCTGTTCCTGACAATGGTGCAAGATGTGAGGTATGACGAAGTGAAACCCTAGATGCCGATTTGAGATTTGAGATTTTAGCTTTTCCTTTCTTCTTCCTTATCTTCTAAATAACTAAAGCCTTCTTCCATCAATCCGTTACATCTGTTACATCCGTTACAGAATCCGTTGCCGAACTTCCTTCTTCTATAAAAAATGGGGCGAGCCAGAAGCCCGCCCCACCCAAAATTATGCTGCTGCTATTAACCCAACAGCGCCTGAGCCTTAGCTACCACATTATCAACGGTGTAGCCAAACTTTTCTAAAGCAACGGGGCCCGGTGCTGAAGCGCCGAATGTGTCGATGCTGATGCTGTCGCCTTCGGCACCCAAATAACGTCCCCAGCCGAAGCTACAAGCTGCTTCAACTGCCAACCGTTTAGTAACAGCTTTCGGCAGTACAGATTCGCGGTAAGCGGCATCTTGTAAGTCGAACAATTCCCAGCAAGGCATCGAAACTACGCGCACTTTATTACCTGCAGCGCGCAATTTTTCAGCGGCATCAACGCAGAGGTATGTTTCGCCGCCGGTGCCGATTAAAATGATGTCGGGAGTGCCGCCGTCGTCGGACAAAATGTAAGCGCCTTTGGCTGTTCCTTCGATCGAACTTCCAGCCAAGTTGGGCAGATTTTGGCGCGACAAAGCCATTAAAGTTGGGCGAGTGCGGCTTTCAACTGCCACTTTGTAAGCGCCGGATGTTTCGTTACCATCCGCAGGGCGCATTACCAACAAATCGGGAATTACTCGCAGAGAAGCGATGGTTTCCACGGGTTGGTGAGTGGGGCCGTCTTCGCCCAAGGCTACGGAGTCGTGAGTCATTACATAAATAACTCCAGCTTCCGATAGTGCAGAGAGGCGAATTGCTCCCCGCATATAGTCAGCAAATACCAAGAAAGTAGCGCAGTAAGGAATTAAACCGCCATGCAGAAGCATACCGTTGGCGATCGCACCCATGCCGTGTTCCCGCACACCAAAGCGCAGGTTACGTCCTTCGTATTGACCTTTTTGGAAGTCTTTTTCACCCTTAAGCAAAGTCATGTTAGAAGATGCCAAGTCAGCGGAACCGCCGATCAATTCAGGTAGCACACCTGCCAAAGCATTCAAACATTTTCCAGAATGATTCCGAGTCGAATCTGCCTTATCTTCCGGGTTGTATGTCGGCAAAACTTTATCCCAACCTTCAGGAAGTTTGCCGGCAACGCTGCGCTCATATTCTGCAGCTTCTGCAGGATATGCTGCTTTATAAGCATCAAAAGCTTTCTGCCATTCTTGCTCAGCTTGAGCACCGCGATCGACTGCTTTGCGGAAGTGTGACAAAGCATCTTCAGGAATCTCAAACGGTGCGTGTTCCCACTTCAAGAAATCGCGAGTTGCTTTCACTTCATCGGCACCCAAAGCAGCACCGTGAGCACTGTAGGAATTGCGCTTGTTGGGAGAACCGTAACCAATGACGGTGCGGACTTTAATCATGGACGGTTTGTCCGTGACTTTTTTGGCTTCTTCAATAGCTTTGTGAACTGCTTCTAGGTTAGTATCTTCGTCTAGAGCGGTATTGTCTACTGTAATAACGTGCCAGTTGTAAGCTTCAAAACGCTTGCCCACATCTTCAGTAAAGGCCAAGCTTGTGTCGCCTTCAATAGAAATGTGATTGTCATCGTACAAGGCAATTAATTTGCCGAGTCCGAGGTGTCCAGCCAAAGAACAAGCTTCGGCAGAAACGCCTTCCATGTGGCAGCCGTCACCCAAAATTACATAGGTGTAGTGGTCAACAATGGTGTGGTCGGGCTTGTTAAACTTAGCAGCGAGGTGAGCTTCTGCCATTGCCAAACCGACGCCATTAGCAATTCCTTGTCCCAGGGGGCCGGTGGTAACTTCTACGCCTTCGGTCATGAAGTTTTCGGGGTGTCCGGGGGTTCTGGATTCCCACTGGCGAAATTGCTTGATGTCGTCGAGGGTGACGCTATCGTAGCCGGTCAAGTACAGGAGGGCGTACTGTAGCATACAGCCGTGGCCGGCGGAGAGGACGAAGCGATCGCGATTAAACCACTTGGGGTTTTTGGGGTTGAACCGCATGAACCGATCCCACAGCACGAAGGCCATAGGGGCAGCGCCCATAGGCAGTCCCGGGTGTCCTGATTTTGCTTTTTCTACCGCATCGATGGCCAGAAAGCGGATAGAGTTGATGCAGAGTTCTTCGAGTGATTGGGTTGCAACAGCCATAATTCTGGTTTTTATATGTAAGAGAGAGTGTGTGTGGTCGATTCTGACAGAGGAGCGATGAGTCGAGTTCGATCGCTCGCGTTTCTGCTGTTCAGTTTCTGTGGAACTGCCGTGAGGCTGCACTACATATCATCTCACCTGTTGCGATCGACAGACAACTTAATTTTTTAATGTTTCGGCCGCTTTGTGCAGTCGATCGCAAATTGTTGTCTGCTGACTGTTGACTGTTGACTGTTGGGGAGAGGGAGTAGGAGGGATGGAGAGGATAGAAGACTTCCGTCAGGATTAAAACCTTACTGACCTTCCGCATCTGTCGATCGCCAGTGTGTCTAGATTATCTGACAAATTGGTCTATGTTGACCAGTTATGATAGAGTTTGGTGTTTCTGACATTTTGCAGCTCGATGGCGAACAGGCAAGATGCCTGTTCCACAAAGAGTGAATTTTCTTGTGGGGCGTTGCTTTGAGCAACGCCCGATCGCACGATCGCCAGAATAGTGCAAGATGTCAGATATTTGTAATTTTAATCAGGCAATAACTAATGACTCTCAGTGAAGCCGAAGTCCGCAGTCAAAAAGTAGACGAACTGCGATCGCAAGGCATAGAACCGTATCCCAGTGAATCCTACGCGCGATCGCACACAGCCAAGCAAGTTCGCGAAATATTTAGTCAGCCGGGAAAAGAACTCCAAAACGGAGAAATTGACCCCGAAGAAATTCCCCTGCGATTAGCCGGCCGCATCACTTCCAAGCGAGACAGCGGCAAAATTGGTTTCATCGATTTAAAAGACGCCACAGACAAAATTCAACTCAAAATCGAGAAAGCAATCGTCACCGGCGAAGTCGGTTTGAGCTTTGAACAAATTAAAAAATTGCTCGATGTCGGCGATTTTGTCGGCGTCGAAGGTATCGGCTGCCGCACCCCCAGGGGAGAACTTTCTATTTTAGTGAGGGAATTAAAGCTTTTATCAAAAGCTACTATTCAATTTCCCGATTCTTATTATGGAATTAACGACCCGGAAGTTTGCCGCCGTCACCGCGAAATGGATTTGGCAAGCAACCAAGATGCGCTCAACCGTTTTATGCTCCGCAGCCGCATCGTTCAAAGCATCCGTTCCTATCTCTGGCAAGCAAATTTTTACGAAATAGAAACCCCGACACTGCAAGCTATTTATGGCGGTGCTGCTGCTAAGCCATTCATCACTCACCACAATGCTTTAGAGGTAGATTTGTATTTGCGAGTGGCTCCAGAATTATTCTTAAAAAGAGCAATTTGCGGCGGTTTCGAGCGAGTATTTGAACTAGGGAAAGCATTTAGAAATGAGGGAATTGACAGCACCCACAATCCAGAGTTTACCTCTTTAGAAGTCTACCAAGCTTATGCTGATGTTTTCGACATTTTAGGAGTTGTCGAAGACGTGATGTGTTTCGCAGCGGCGGCTGTATTTGGGGATGTCAAGGAAATTGAAAATCAGGGGGAAACGATTAGTTTAGAACGCAAGTTCGACTACAGCGAAAAATATCCCGGTTTTAGCGGCAAACACTGGCAAGTGAAAACGATGGTAGAAGCTGTCAGAGACGAGTTTGGGCTGGATTTTGACACTTTGGACTTAGAAAGTGCGATATCCTCTGCAACCAAACTAGAATTGCACCTGTCTAAGTTAGAAAAACAGAGTTTAGGCTACGTGCTGTATGCGGTTTTTGACAAATTAGTTGTTCCCAAACTAATTCAACCTACATTCATCATCGACTATCCTGTCGAAGTCAGTCCCTTAGCAAAAGGACATCGCAGCAAGCCTGGATTTGTAGAACGTTTCGAGCTGTTTATCAATGGTACAGAATACTCAAACGGATTCTCAGAATTGAACGATCCGAAAGAGCAAAGAAAGCGGTTTGAGGAACAGTTAGCACAGAAAAATGCGGGCGATGACGAAGCGCATCCAATGGATGAAGACTTTATTCAAGCGCTATCTTTGGGAATGCCTAATTGTGCGGGAATGGGTATCGGTGTAGACAGATTGGTGATGCTTTTAACTAATACTCAAAGCATCCGAGATGCCGTCATGTTCCCGACAATGCGGCCGGTTAAAGATTGATTCGTAATTTTTTGTAGGGGCGGGTTCACCAATAACATTTAATTCCCACAAACAGTCTCTATAAACCCGCCCCACCACCACAGATAACCTACATCAACCTTGATGTTTCTTTAATGCGGAAAATGTGCATTTTGATGGCGGGTTGGGAGGGGGCGGGTTTATAGAGATTGTCAATTATTGACAGGTAGTTTGGGTGAACCCGCCCCTACAAGCCTGAATTTAACAGATTTGATATCACCGCATAAACGAACCGACAACACCGTTCATATCCTCAGCCAAAGGATTTCCTAAAGCCTTAAACTTCCACTCGCCGCCTTCTCGATAAACTTCTCCCATCAACATATTTAATTTTCCTTCATAAGATGGGTCATTTGACAAGCGATAGCGAGCTATTTCTTTCCCGGCGGCATCTACAGCTCTCACAAAAGCATTTTCTACCAGGCCGAAATGCTGTTTTCTCTCTTTTCCATCGTAAATATTTACGCCCAAAATAATTTTGTGATATTCTGCTGGCAAAGAACTCAGTTTCACCACTATTTGTTCGTCGTCTCCCTCTCCCTCGCCCGTGAGATTGTCGCCTGAGTGAACAACTGTTTTGTCCTTTGACTCCAAATGAGAGTAATAAATTACATCTTCTTTGTAGTTCTTTATTTTGCCATTTTCTCCCAGCAGCATAGCGTAGGAATCTAAGTCAAAATTTGCACCGCTGCTTCGCCCGAAAAGACCTTTTTTAGCTTGTGCAACATCCCAGCCCAAACCCATTGTGAGTTTGGACAAGTCGTATTCGCTTTTGCTGAGAACTATTGATTGTCCTTTGGTTAAGTTGATAGCCATAGTTTTGTGATTTTGTATGGTTTATAGTGGAGATGTTTTAGAAAGATTAAATCTTTCGCCCTTCTTTAATTGAATTCCCATCTGGTTTGTCACCTCATGAGTCTGATTGCTTAAAATCGAGGGAAACATTCCTGCTTCCGAATTTCCCCTCGATTTATTTAGCTAGGAGCGATCGACATTTTATGCGGCATACTTATCTACAAAGCTTTGCAAGCCGGAATTGTAGCCTTGTCCCACTGCTTGGAACCTCCACTCGCCATCTTTCTTGTAAAGTCGGCCAAATTCGATGGCAGTTTCCCGAGAAAAATCCTCATCCAAATCGTACTTCATGACTTCTGTGTTAGTAGTGGTGTCGTAAATCCTGATAAAAGCATTCCGCACTTGACCGAAGTTTTGCCTTCTCGATTCTGCTTGGTCGATTGTTACCACAAACACAATTTCTTGCACCGCCGGATCGACTTTGGTTAAATCGACTGTAACGGTTTCATCATCACCAAATCCTTCTCCGGTTCTGCTATCTCCCAGATGTATTACAGAACCGTCCGGCGACTCTTTGCTGTTGTAAAAAACAAAGTATTTTTCGCTGGGAATTTTTGCATTAGCCCCCAACATAAACACGGAAGCATCTAAGTCAAATGCTGCGCCTGTGTCTGTAGCATTGGTATCCCATCCCAGACCAATCCCGGCATTTTTTAGCCCCGGTGCTTCTTTAGAGAGATTGATTCTCCCGCCTTTTTCCAAATTGATAGACATTTGCCCTCCTATTCACAACATCACTGGCGTTACTACTAGCAATTATATCAAGTGTTATAGTAAGTTGACAATTTCCTTTTGGTACTCATCTATCGATTTTAGATTTTAGATTTTGGATTTTAGATTGGATAATTGAAGAAAGCGACCCTGCGGATGAATCGGGGGCCTGTACGCTGAATGCTTTTGGTTAAAGTAGCTTGACAAATTGCTGCTGATACTCATCCTCTGTGATTAGTTCGTGGGTATTTTCCACCCTGTCTAAAAACACGATTCCATCTAAATGGTCGTGTTCGTGTTGAAAAATTCGGGCCACAAAGTCTGTCAATTCTTGTCGGTGGAGTTTGCCGTCTCTACTGGTGTATTCTATCTCGATCGCCCTACTTCTCGGCACTAATCCCCGAATCCCCGGAATGCTCAAACAGCCTTCCCAGTCTTTGACTGTCTCTGTTGATGCAGCCACAATCCGGGGATTAATCATCGCTGTGGGTTCCATGTGGGGTGCTTGGGGATACCGCAGGTTGGGGCGGGATGCGACGATGAACAGGCGATCGGACTGAGCGGCTTGAGGGGCGGCAATCCCCACTCCGTTTGCCTGCTGTACTGTAAATATTAAGCTGTCAATCAACTGTTGAATGCGATCGTCCTTAATATTCTCGACAACTTGCGATCGGCGGCGCAACACGGGATTTCCTAATTGCGATATTTGTAATATTTCTGCCATAGTTATTGATTATCTGTTATTGGTTATTTGTTGTTACAGTTTTGTCGGTTGGGTTGAGGAACAAAATATAACTTACTCACTCAATAATTAATCCGTGTATCCGTGTCCAAATCCGTGTCGTGCTTTCCTTCTTATCCAACTTTTTGAACCGGCAAACTCCCCGGTTTAACAGTCAAATTAACTATTTGCCCGTTGCGGTTGATTTCCATTTGCAACAGACCGCCAACCTTAGCATTTTGCACGAACTCCTGAACAGCTTCCGACTGAATAATCGGCTGATTATTAATTTTTTGAATCACATCTCCAGCCCGCAAACCGGCTGCTGCTGCCGGAGAATTAGGAACAACGCTAACAATAGCCACACCCCGATCGACTGCAACTCGCAGGCTGCTGGTAGCATTGCTGTTAATTTGCTGCTTAACCTCTGGAGTCAGCGTCGCCATTTCAATACCCAAATAAGCGTGTTCGACTTTCCCCGTCGTAATCAGTTCCTTCGCCACCTGTTGCGCCGCCTGAATGGGAATCGCAAACCCCAACCCTTGAGCACCTTGAATAATCGCCGTATTCATGCCAATAACTTGGCCCGAAGCATTCAGCAGCGGGCCGCCGGAATTCCCCGGATTAATTGCAGCGTCTGTTTGAATAAAACCGATCCGCTTGTCAGGTACGCCGACATCAGAGCTCGATCGTCCCGTAGCGCTAATAATCCCCGCAGTTACGGAATTGTCCAAACCCAAAGGATTACCGATCGCGATCGCCCATTCCCCAGACAACAGCTTATCCGAATTGCCGATCGTCACTACAGGCACATTACTCGCCTCAATCTTCACCACAGCCACATCCGTCACCTTATCAGCCCCCAACACCCGCCCCTGAAAGCTGCGGCCGTCCTTGAGAGTTACATTTACCGTATCGGCTCCCTCTACAACGTGAGCGTTAGTGAGAATCAGGCCGTCGGCCCCGATGACAAAACCCGAACCAGTGCCGCGTTCGATCCCGCCCCGGCCACCCGAATTCGGTTCTATGCCAAAAAAATCTTCCGGCGACACCCCTCTATTTCCCGGTTTCACCCGGCGCGAAGCATCGATCCGAACCACTGCCGGGCCAACTTTTGCCACCGCCGCCACAATAAAATTCACATTAGCCGCGTCGCCCGACAAGGAAACCGGCGGCAAGACTTTCCTAGCTTGATCCTTTGTACTAGGAGGCAGTTGCAATTTCGGTTCCAGCGCCCTTTGTCCCGAATCGCCAGAATTTGCACGAAATTGAGAAACCGTCAGACGATCGCCCAACATGGCGGCCCCGGCTCCCGTTACCAGCAGCAATATGTAAATTGCTGGTTGCTTCCAAAATTTGCCAGTAGAACTCTTCATGGCCATGTTTTAAGGCTTTCCTGCCAAATCTAAATATTTGCTGATCCGCTCCCCGATACCTGGCGCCGGACTGCAGAGCCGCCAAATTTTTGGGCGATGGCGTCCCGCCCTCGCCCGTGCTACGGCAGACTCCCTTAAACTTTAGCATCTGACGACTAAACTCTCTAGAGTAGAATTAATATCTTGAATGCCGATCGGCAGAGGTGAGCAGTGGACATTCCCCTCGAAAGTCTGTGGAATCAGATACTTGAACGTCTCCAGGTACAACTGAGCAGACCTAGCTTTGAGACGTGGATCAAAACTGCTAGGGCCGAACAACTCGAAAATAACTGTTTGATTGTCAGCGCCCCCAACCCCTTTGCTCGCAATTGGTTGCAAAAATATTACAGAGAAATCCTTGCCGATGCAGTCGCAGAAATTCTCGGCTATCCCGTAGACATTTACTTGACCATTGCCGGAGGAAACGAAACAGGTGGCAGCAGTGACTCCGCCATAATTTGGCCCTCCCCCATCGCCGATATGGAAAGCCACTCGCTTCACCCCCCCAAACCCGCCAATTTAAACCCAAAATACTTATTTTCCCGCTTTGTCGTCGGTTCCAACAACCGCATGGCTCACGCGGCTTCCCTCGCGGTAGCCGAGTCTCCGGGCCGAGAATTCAATCCCCTATTTTTGTGCGGTGGCGTTGGTTTGGGCAAAACTCATTTGATGCAGGCGATCGGTCATTATCGCTTGGAAATTGACCCCAACGCCAAGATTTTTTACGTTTCTACTGAGAAATTTACTAACGATTTAATCGCAGCCATTCGCAAAGACAGTATGCAAACTTTCCGCGATCATTATCGCGCTGCCGATGTTTTATTAATAGATGACATCCAATTTATTGAAGGGAAAGAATACACTCAAGAAGAATTTTTTCACACTTTTAATACTTTGCACGAAGCGGGAAACCAAGTAGTTTTAGCTTCTGACCGTCCGCCACAGCAAATCCCCCGCCTGCAAGAGCGTTTGTGTTCCCGATTTTCGATGGGATTAATTGCCGACATTCAATTGCCCGACTTGGAAACTCGGATGGCAATTTTGCAGAAAAAAGCCGAGTATGAAAATATGCGACTGCCGCGAGATGTGATTGAATACATTGCTTCTAGTTACACTTCCAACGTGCGGGAATTGGAAGGAGCTTTGATTCGGGCGGTAGCATATCTTTCAATTACTGGTTTGCCGATGACCGTGGAAAATATCGCCCCCGTTTTGAATCCGCAAACTGAAAGCGTAGAGGCAACGCCAGATGCAGTAATTGCAGTTGTGGCTGAGGAGTTTGATGTTTCTGTTGAAGATTTGAAAGGAATTTCCCGGCGGCGAGAAATTAGTCTCGCCCGTCAAATAGGGATGTATTTAATTCGGCAGCATACTGGTTTGAGTTTGCCGAAAGTTGGTGAAGTGTTTGGCGGCAAAGATCACACGACTGTGCTTTACAGTTGCGACAAAATTGCTCAGTTGCGGAACACTGACCCGAATTTGGCTCAAACTTTGCGTCAGTTGAGCGATCGAATTAATGTTGTCAGCCGCAAAAGTTGAGAACAAGTCAGTTGTCAGTTGTCAGTTGTCAGTTGTCAGTTGTCAGTTGTCAGTTGTCAGTTGTCAGTTGTCAGTTGTCAGTTGTCATCACTCCACGCAGTCAACAGTTAACAGTTAACAGTCAACAGTCAACAGTCAACAGTCAACAGTCAACAGTCAACAATTCCCATAATAGACAATCTTGCCTGTGGAAAAACCTGTGGAAAAGTTGCCTTCCGTTTGTGGAAAACTTTACTCGATCGCCCGAAACAGCTTTTGCACAAAAATGGGCGATCGACCGCACCAGCTTTTCCACAAGTTTTCCACAGGTATTTATTACCTATAAGTGACGCCCAGCAAGCAGTTAGCTTTTTTTTCCACAGTTTCCACAGGGCGATCGATACAAAAATAATTCAATAAACTAAAAAAAACTGGTGAGCCCTTCGCACCCTACACAGATAGTTCACGACGCGCGCGAACCTCAGAAACCCGGTTTCTTGGAAGATTTCTCGTTTTTACAGACAAAATTTTGCGTAGAAACCGGGAATAAGCGCCCAGGCTTAAGCCCTGACAGAGAAAAACCGACCCGCCGGCTTTCTGTGATACCATTTGTTTCTGTTTCAAATCCGGTTAATTAACCTTCGTACCATGAAATTGGTTTGCACCCAAAGTGACCTCAACGCCAACCTCTCGTTGGTAAGTCGGGCCGTTCCCTCCCGCCCGACACATCCGGTACTCGCCAACGTGCTCTTAGTAGCGGATGAGGAAAATCAGCGGGTTAGCTTGACAGCTTTCGATCTCAGTTTAGGCATTCGTACCAGCTTCGCAGCAGAAGTGACTGGCGGCGGCAGTTTTACCATACCCGCTAAATTGCTTAACGATATTGTTTCGAGACTCCCAGATGGAGAGATTACTCTAGAAGACGAAGCGGGGGACACCGTAGCATATCTCACTTGCAGTTCTGGCAGCTACCAAGTTAGAGGCATGGGCCCGGAAGAATTCCCTGAATTGCCTGCAATAGAAGGCGGAACAATCCTTAAATTGCCACCGGAAGCCTTGATAGAAGGACTCAAAGGAACTTTATTTGCTACTAGCCCCGACGAGGCAAAACAGGTACTTGCAGGCGTGCATTTAAAGGTATTGCAAGATTGCCTGGAGTTTGCAGCTACAGACGGCCACAGATTGGCAGTAGTTCAAACTGCCAATGAAAAATCTGAAGGCGAAGAAACCCAAGAAGAATTTGAGGTGACAGTCCCCGCTAAAGCATTGCGGGAAGTAGAAAGAATGCTGGTGATGCGGCAGTGGACTGAACCTGTCACGCTGCATTTTGAACACGGTCAAGTAGTGTTTGAATGGGCAGACCAGCGGCTGACAACCCGCACCTTGGAAGGGCAATATCCCGCATACCGGCAGTTGATTCCGCCGTCTTTTGAGCGACAAATTACCTTAGAAAGGCGATCGTTCTTAGCAGCAGTAGAAAGAATTGCCGTTTTTGCCGACCAAAAAAATAATATTCTCAAATGCAGCATCGACGAGGAAAATCAGGAAATTACTTTGTCTGTAGATGCTAAAGATGTCGGCTGTGGCAAAGAGTCAATGCCCGCACAGATTTCGGGAGATAGCATAGATATTGCTTTCAACGTGAAATACTTAATTGACATTTTGAAAACTGCTCAATCCCCAGAAATTCAACTGCAATTAAACGGTGCTTTAGCCCCAGTAATTTTCCAGCCTTTGGGCGGAGTCAATGCTACATTCTTGGTAATGCCAGTGCAGCTAAGAGCTTAAAAAGAGTCATTAGTCATTAGTCAGTAGTCATTAGTCATTAGTCATTAGTCAACAGTCAACAGTCAACAATCACCGATGGTGCAACCGGAATTGATATAATTCATCTGCGTTAATCGGTGTTAATCTGCCTGTATCTGCGGTTAAAAAAAGAGAATGTATTAACCGCAGATGACAAGGGATTGAGGCAGATTCACGCAGATAAAGAGAAGAGAGATGTGATATGACTTATTGCTTCAAATCAATGGCAACAAAATTTCAAATTCAGTACCGGTACCGGGCGTTGAATGCAAATTCAACTTGCCTTTATGCTTTTCCGTAACAATTTGATGGGTAATTGCCAACCCCAAACCGGTACCTTTCCCCGCCGGTTTAGTGGTGAAAAATGTCTCAAAAATCCGCCGCTGAATTTCTGGCGGTATTCCCGGCCCGTTATCGGCAATTCGGATGGCTATCCAAGCGTTATTTTGATTTTTTTCCGCTGCTTCTAGGCTGAAGTCGCCGTTTTGGCTGGCGGATGATAGCTGTTTGGCATTTTGTCGTAGCTTGCGGGGCGGGACGCCATCGCCCATAACATAATTTTGAAGTAATTCCGAATTCACGCAGTCTCCGTCAGAACTCTCTATTACCTCGGTTTCAATAGTAATCGCCGGCATAAAATCTTTTTCTGCTTTTGCCTCTTCCAAAGCGTCGATCGCATTGCTGATGATATTCATAAATACCTGGCTCAACTGACCAGAGTAACACTTGACTAAAGGCAAATCACCATAGTTTTTAACTACATTAAACCCGTACTTCAGACGGTTTTTCATAATTAGCAGCGTACTGTCAATACATTCGTGGATGTTAGCTTGCTTCAAGTGGGTTTCGTCCATGTGAGAAAAGGTGTGCAGGCTGGTGACGAGTTCGGTCAGCCTCTGCGATGAAACTTTCATACTTTTGAGAATTTCCACCCAATCTTCTTGCAAGAAATCAAATTCTATGTGTTTTTTGAGTTCGCCAATTTTTTCGCTGTCACCCACAATGTCTTCGTAAGCAGACAGCAAATCCATGATGTCTTTCGAGTAGTTGGACAAAAAGCCGAGATTTCCGCTGATGCAGGTGACGGGATTTCTAATTTCGTGGGCGACTCCAGCTACCATCTGTCCCAAACTTGCTAGTTTTTCTGTTTGAATTAGTTGAGATTGAGTTTGCTGCCTCAGCAATTTTGTTGCTAGTTCATGAATGTTGGATTGGGCTACTAGCAGTTCGTGCACGTCTAGCAAACTATAAGTTTGAGGCGAAACTTGAACCACAATCGGTTCGTAAAGCAGTTCTTTAGATCGCAACAGCGACTTCCTCGCTGCATCCACAATTAAAGTATTGCTGGGAAAAATTAAACTCTCAGTTTCGGCAAAGCGGTACAAAGCCCTCACAGGTCGCTTTAAAAATAATTCTCGCCCAAAAGGACGGCTGATAAATTCTAAAAATCTCCGCCGGGAAATCATACCGGCAAATTCACCTTGATGGGTGACAATGACTCCCGGTAACAGCGGATTAGCTTCTAACATCTGGGAAATTCGCATTCCCCAATCCGTAGCTTCTACCTGAAAATCGTAAAGCGACAATTGTTGGAGAGTAGAGTCTAAACAAAGTTCTCCTAGGTCAGCCTCGGAGATGGGTTGGACGGGTCTTTCTACGCAGGAGGTATTCAACATAAATTTATCAGCACGCTTTTTTGGGTTCTATTTGCCAGCGACATTCAGCTACCAAAGGTCAACAGGTGACTTGTTGAGTGTTTTGACCGGCATCCCCCTGGCAAACTGCATTTTAAATTACACAAAAAACTGACTGTAGCAAGGAAAATTTTACCACTTAAAGTATTAGGCAAGATTGAGGATCACCGAGATAAATGCGCCCTGGTAATTATACCTGACTTTATTTTATACTGACTTGAGCGGTATTAACGCTTGGTTTAACTATTTAACTATTCATTAACCTTAAGTTATCGTCTTAACCTTTTGTTAATAAATTATTAGGCTGAGAAATATAATTGATTGATAATAGAAGAAAATCGGAATTGCCCGATCGCCAACACGATGTAGCCCGTCAGCAGACAAGTTAAAAGCACAAAGCTAGGGCGATCGCGTCCCTGAGTTTTAGCTTGCAATCGCGATGGCGGGACGCCTTGCAAGCTAGGGCATTTGAGGCGATTTCATCCCATCTCCCCGATCCGGTACTCGCAACCCCCCGTAACGGCCAGCCAGCGGCACACCTGCCAGTGCGTCCCCTATAGGTTTGTCGTGAAAACTAAAGTCATCGCTACAAAGCAATTTTATAGCGATCGTTATATAAAAGAGTTATCCTCGCCCGCAATCTGCCAAATCTGCCTTAGCAGTTGTTCTACAATCAACCATTGTTAACCGAAAGATCCATCAAATCGGCGACGGTTGGCAGAGTCAATCGATTTTAGATTTTAGATTTTAGATTTTAGATTTTAGATTTTAGATTTTAGAATTGAAGCATTGACCCCAGGGATAAATTCGGGGGCTTGTATCCTGGATAATTTCGGTCAATTATTGATTGGCTGTACGAGGCGGATATGAATAGAAATTCATTCAAATTAAAACAAGTTTAACCATTCCCAATCATTCAAGGCATCAGCATTGATTAAAATATAATATCTACAAAATCCAGCAAAAAAAAGGCAAAAATAATTAACGGGATCTTAACTTAGTGCTATGCTTTGGTATGATATACAAGCAGTTCTACCAAAGACGTATAGCTAAATAGCAATCTACCAGTAGGTGATCGATGCAACCCGCCCTGACGAATCAGTTAAATAATGCTTTCACCCTGTTTCTCAGCTTGTTAGTAGAGGCAATACCTTTTCTGCTGCTGGGAGTTTTATTCTCAGGTTTGCTGCTGGGCTTTGTAGACGAACGCAAACTCGTATCGCGCATCCCATCAAACCCGCTGCTGGCGGCTTTGATGGGCAGTTCGATCGGCTTTTTGTTTCCCGTGTGCGAGTGCGGTAACGTGCCCGTAGCCCGCAGGTTACTGATGCAGGGAGTTCCCGCACCAGCGGCGATCGGCTTTTTGCTGGCGGCCCCCACCATCAACCCCGTGGTAATTTGGGCGACTTGGACGGCATTTCGCGATCAGCCAGAAATTGTAGTTTTGCGGGTGGTATTTTCTCTGTTTATAGCCACAATTATCGGCTGGGTGTTCAGCGCCCAAAAAGACTTGCGGCCTCTGCTGCAACCTTCTGTAGCCCGCGCAATCCCCTTGCCAAAACCAGAGTTTTCCGAAAAAGAACTCGTCCAAGCTAACACTCCGCTGCTTTTGCAGTCGGGAACATTTATGCTGGGTCAGCCGGGGGGGGTGGTGCCGATCGAATCTTTGCTACAAGACGACTGGAAGCGATTACAAACAAGCAAAACAGAAAAAACCTCGAAACGTTCCTCCCTGTTCCACCGCGTTTCTAAAGAGCGTTTGCGCCTGCTTTTAGATACTATGGTACAGGAGTTGCGCGAATTGGGAGGAGTGTTGGTAATCGGAAGTGCGATCGCAGCCATCATTCAAGTTGGCGCACCCCGCGAACTAATTCTCAACCTCGGCCAAGGCCCCGTTTCCTCGATTCTAGCCATGCTGCTATTAGCCACAGTCGTATCGATTTGTTCTACAGTAGATGCCTTTTTTGCCCTGTCTTTTGCTTCCACATTTACCAGCGGTTCGCTGTTAGCCTTTCTCGTTTTCGGCCCGATGATTGACCTCAAAGGCATCGGTTTAATGTTGTCAATTTTTAAAGGTCGAGCAGTAGTTTACTTAATTGTCTTGGCCGCTCAGTTAACCTTTTTAATGACCCTTGCTGTCAACTTGCATTTAGGTTAATAATAAATTGAACCGGACTGACAACTAACGATAGATTCCCAATGACTAATGACTAATGACCAATGACTAATAACTAATGACCAATGACTAATAACTAATGACCAATGACTAATGACTAATAACTAATGACTAATGACCAATGACCAATGACTAATAACTAATGAATCTTAAAAAAATTAGCCCCTGGCTGGACGCCCTAGCTATCTTAGCCTGGGGAATACTGCTTCTTAAATATTGGATCACCGGCAAATTAAGCATTCTCATTCACCCCAATTACTTTGGCTTGACTCTAGCGGGAGGAATCGGCTTAATGGTTATTGGCGGTTTAAAAGCTTGGGAACTCTTAAAACTCGATCGCACCACAAAGCAATCGCGGACATCACCAGCAAATAACTCTCTCAGAACCACCGAAGTTGAACACGTTACTTTGTTTCCCCCCAGTATCGGCAGCACCTTAATGTTGAGCGTCGCATTAATAGGTTTACTAACAACGCCACGCACATTTACCAGCCAGACAGCATTAGAACGAGGCCTCACCGAATCCCTGCCCATCACCAGACTGCAACCCCAAGAATTTCGCAATAATACAAAACCAGAAAAGCGATCGCTCGTCGAATGGGTGCGGCTGTTAAATTTCAACCCCGAACCGGATATATACAGAGGTCAAAAAGTCAAAGTTCAAGGATTTGTAATTCATCCCCCCAACATAGCAGAACAATATATGTGGATCGGGCGTTTTATCATTACCTGCTGCGCGGCCGACGCCTATCCGATCGGGTTGCCGGTAAAATTACTGATCGGTCAAAGCCGCACCACCTTTGCCCCAGACAGTTGGCTAGAAATAGAAGGAGAAACGATCGTAGAAGAACTGCAAGGCAAGCGCAAATTAATCATTCAAGCATCCTCCCTCAAACCAATTCCTGAGCCCAAAAACCCTTATGATTATTAGATGTGGAGTAAGTATGAGATTAAATTTTACCTTTATTGTGGTGAGATGGACACCCCAGACCCGTCCTCCCTATGCAAATTAAGACAAGGTACAGTCAGCTATAAAAGTGGCAACACCATCCTGTAGGAGTTGCCAAAAACAAATTCAGCAACTACACTCGTCATTAGTAAATAAATTCTGAGTATATGTCATCAGGAAAAAAATTAGCAATCAAAGGTGCAGCCTGGACGATCGTCAGCTATGGAAGCAGTCAAATTATCCGATTTGGCAGCAACCTAATCCTGACGCGTCTGCTTTTGCCCGAACTATTTGGTCTGGTAGGTCTAGCCTACGTTTTCATCGTAGGGATCAACTTATTTTCAGACATAGGTCTAGGCCCAAGCATCATCCAAAATAAGCGCGGGGAAGATCCTCAATTTCTCAATACCGTTTGGACACTGCAAGTCATTCGCAGCTTTTTCGTTTGGATTTGTTTGATTATAATTACCAAGCCTGTTGCTATTTTTTATGGAGATGACCGTCTCCTGTGGTTGATTCCAGTAATAGGTATAACTTGCGTGATAGGAGGGTTCAACTCGACTGCTACATCCAGCCTCAACCGGCAGATGGCAGTCAAGAGAGTAGTATTTTTTGAGTTGGGCCTACAGATCGCTTCTACTACAGCGATGCTTGTCTGGGCCTGGTTTGATCGCAGCATCTGGGCGATCCTCGCCGGCGTCTTTACTAATAGTTTGGTCGAGTTAGTATGGAGCCATTTTTTAATTCCTGGCAAGTCAAACCGTTTTGCTTGGGATAAAGAAGCAGCTAAAGAAGTATTTTCTTATGGTAAATGGATATTTTTGTCTACGGCTTTGTCTTTCTTGTGTTCTCAAGCCGATAGACTCATCCTCGGTAAAATATTTACTTTAACAATGTTGGGCATTTACGGCATCGCTTTTACTCTCGGCGATATGCCGCGCCAAGTAATCCTCGCCCTTAGCGGCAAGGTGATTTTTCCCTCAATTTCTCTGCTAGCAGAGTTGCCACGGGAGGAGTTGCGCGCCAAGATACTGAAAAACCGCAAGCTACTTCTAATACCGTTAGCGGTAGGTTTAGCAATTTTTGTGAGCTTCGGAGATCAGTTAATTTTAATACTGTATCGGAAAGAGTATGCGGCGGCATCTTGGATGATGCCTATCTTGGCTTTAGGTATCTGGCACACCACACTCTACAATATGATGGGTTCTTGTCTGTTAGCCGTAGGAAAGTCTCAGTACCAAGCTATGGGCAATCTGCTGACTTTAGTGAATCTATGTATAAGTATACCGCTGGGATATCACTTAAAAGGTAATTTAGGTGCGGTGATTGCTATAGCTCTCGGCGACCTTCCTACCTATGCAGTAACTAACTACGGTTTGTGGCGAGAAGGACTAACTTGTTTTTGGCAGGATATTCAATTAACAGCACTGTTTGTAGGGGTGCTAGCTATTCTAATTTGGTGTAGAGTGGCTTTTGGTTTGGATCTGCCGATCGATAAAATATCACCGATGGATTTAATCCCAATCAATCCGCTGTTTCAGTAAACAAACCTGTTGAAAGTGCCGCGTGTCCAACCTAGTTAATATCTTAAGTTGCATTCAGTCCTGGAGGCACCACAAGTTTCAAAAACTAGGTTTGTTACGGAAAATAACTCGTTGCAGCAATTTACTGTGGTAAAAAAATGGCTTTTTGAGTGTTAGGAATGGGACCATAAGTGTAAAATTTAACAGGTAAAATTGGGCAGTTAATTTTCAGCAGAAAGTAGGAGAGAAAGATTGGTGAGTATTTTTAAGAAAAAAATTAATCCTTCACCCTTCGCTATTGGGCCATTCAAACAGCCGATCGACCGCACGGCCATCTTCCTCATGCTAGTGCTGAGCGTCTTAATAGGGCTGCTGCTGCTTAGCGGCGATCGCACGGCACCCAGAGTGCGAGAATTTACCTGGGAAAACAAACAAATCGGCGCCGAAGATACCGGCTTTATCCTCACATTCTTTCGCCCGATGAACCAGTCCACCGTCGAGGAAAACTTAAAGCTAGAACCCCCCCTCCCCGGTAAATTTAGTTGGGCTGGAAAGCGCATGGCTTACACCCTCAAAGATCCAGCACCCTACGGCGTTACCTACACATTAAAACTCGCTGGAGCAACCGACAAGTATTTCGGAGAAAAAAACCAAAATAAAGGAACGCTAATGCAACCGTTTAGCAGTTCCTTTCGCAGCCGCGATCGAGCTTTTGCTTACATCGGCGTCCAAGGCGAAACAGAAAGCAGATTAATGCTAGTCAATCTCACCAGCAGCGACTCGAAACCGATACCGCTGACTCCCAAAGATTTAGTCGTTACCGATTTTAAACCGTATCCTGAGAGCGATCGCATTTTATTCTCCGCCACAGATCGATCGATCGCCCGTACTCGCGGCACTCTCAATCAAGAACTATTCACAGTCACCACCGGCCTCAACCCCCAATCGGGATCAGGAACTCAACAAAAATACCCAGCCGGTAGAATCGACAAAATCTTAGACTCCAAAGATTACCAAAACCTCAAATTCGACCTCTCAGCCGACGGAAAAATCATAGTTGTCCAGCGCGTCAACCGCCGCAATCCCGGCGATTTCAGTCCTTGGATTTTGGAAGAAAAAGTGCCGCCCAGACCCTTGGAAAATGAACAAGGCGGAGATTTTATGATTCGCCCCGACAGCAAATCGATGGTAATATCTCAAAAACAAGGATTAGCGATCGTCCCCCTCAAACCGGAAGCAGACCCAGTAGAATTTTTGCCAAAATACGAACAAGTATTGGGCATGGCCCGCGACAACTCCGCCGCCGCCTATGTTAAATACAACAGCGACTTTACTCGATCGCTTTTCATCTTAGATAACCAAGGTGTAGAACAAGAAATATTGCGTATTCCCGGCAGCATTATGGCCGTTTATTTCGACCCCCGCAAAAACGAAGACAACCAAGTTCAGCGTCTCTACTGTTTGTTAGCCCAACGCCTCAAAACAGAAAGCTACAAAGAACAGCCTTTCATCGCCACCATCGACCTCAAAAAAGAGGGTACTCGTTTGGTAGGAACCATCAAACCGCTGCTGATTTTGCCCAACCAATTAGATACCCAAATCAGTTTATCTCCCGACGGGCTGGCATTAATTTTCGACCAATCAGTCACAGCAGCAACTCCCTCAGCAGCAGACAGTCCCCGCAACGATAGTGGACAGTCGATCGCCACCAGCCGCCTCTGGCTGCTACCCTTAGTAGAAATACCTGCAGACGGTTCTCCCGCCAAAGTACAGCCAGAAGAACTTCCCTTTGCCGGCTATCACCCCCGCTGGCTACCATAAACCAATTTGAGATTTGAGATCGCACTGCTGACTAATCACTGGTGACTAATCTAAAATCTAAAATCTAAAATCTAAAATCATTATGACTCCCGAAGAAATTAGCAATACCCTTAAAGACTTATTTGGTGACAGTGTTGAGATGCCTGCTGCCACTTCTTGGCAAGTAGAAACCCCCAAATTTCGCCTGTTAGTCCTCCTTTCAGAAGACGGGAGTTGGCTGCGGATTTTGCTGCCGATCGCCGATGCCCAGGAAGCTCAACCATTTTTTGATAAACTCCTAGAAGCTAACTTTGACACCACCCTGGAAACTCGCTACGCCTTACATCAAAACGTTTTGTGGGGAGTATTTCAGCACAGTTGTGCCACACTCGCGGCTGCCGATTTCTCAGCCGCCGTCGCCAGACTGCTGGCTTTGCAAGAGAGAGGTTTGTCTGACTTTTTCGACGGTTTGATAGAAAACCGCATCCGTCAAATCATCAAAGCTGCGAAGATGCAGGGACAGTCTGTCGAAACTACCCTTCAGACTTTAGACCGTTTCTACGCAGAGGGATTGATGGGTGAAATGGAACTAGGGCGAGAGTCTCGCGAAAATACTCTCGCGGCTTGGCGGTATCAGCTAGAACGCCTCTGGCCGGAGGTGGAACCCTAAGACGATTGCAGATTGCAGATTGCAGATTGCAGATTCCAAAAAACTGATGACTATTGAGGTTCGGAAGTTGCCTAAAGTTGCATTTCTTTTGAGTGGTATAGGAACTGTGGCCGACGGTTAGGACGTTCTTAATTCCACAAACCCTTGCGGAACATTGCTTCTTCCTTCTCTCCTAGATAACTAAAGCCTTCCATCCGTTACATTCGGTTACATCCAAAGAAAGCGAATCCGTGGCCGAACTTCCTTCTGCTGTACAATCTGCCGATTTTGGTCTGGGCCCCAGTCTGGACCGTTCGAGCCTCAAGCCCCTTGGACGATGGCTAATCCGGGCCCTCCAACCCTTGAAGGATGCCCGTATATTCACTGATAACCCGCTCGCGGTTCTCCAATTCCCTTCTCTCACTGGAAAAATGGTATAATTTATCACAATAATTAGTTATAAATATTAAAAATTTTCGGAAAACAGGCGATCGCAGGTATATCATGGTAAAAAGTTTAAAGTGCCTACTCCGTAAGTTACACAAAAGCTTAGATCGTTTAATATTAACTTAGAAACAAAATCTTTAGCAGACAATGCTACTGCGATCGGGTTTTCCCATCGGGTGCTCTTGTAATTTGACAAATTAGCAACTACCGCTACCAATTACCAGTTACGAATTAATAGCAACTTAAGTTGTCCATTAATACAATATTTAACAGGGGTTTCATCTATGTTTGCTGTGCGTGAGACTAGCTCGGAGTTATCAGTGTTGCATATACCTGAATTTTGTACTTGGAACATCTCCTTAGAATCAACTCTCCTAGACCTGCCCCTCTCCAACTGCCAAATTGAAATAACTCAACAGGCAAAAGAAGTAGCCCAGGCTTTTGAAGAAAATTCCATGCTTCCCGGCGTCATTTTGACAGATGGGGGGAATTTTGTCGGCATAATATCGAGGCGTCTATTTTTTGAAAAAGTTAACTGCCGCTACGGAGTAGAAATGTTTTTCAAGCGACCAATAGAGGTGCTGTACAAGTTTGCCAGGCCAGAGGAACTCGTACTTCCCGCGAGTAAATTAATAGTAGAAGCAGCCCAGGAATGTCTTTACAGATCAGCCGAATTAATTTACGAACCGGTAGTAGTGGAAATAGCCCCCCAGACCTACAAGCTGTTAGACGTACACCAATTAATGGTCGCTCAATCAAGAATTCACCAATTAACAAATAAATTACTCCACAAACAAACCCAAGCCAAACTCATCCAAACAGAAAAAATGGCGAGTTTGGGGAGGATTGTAGCAGAAGTAGCCCACGAAATCAGAAATCCGCTGAACTGTATTTGGGGAAATTTAACTTTTCTGCTGTCCTATTTTGAAAACTTGCTTCAGCTAATGTCCGTTTATGAAGAAGAATATTCGGCACCGTCTCCCCGAATAGATGCCCTTAAAAAAGAAATTGAATTTGATTTTTTACAAGAAGATTTGCCGATTACCTTAGAAGGGATGGAGTTGGGAGCCGCGCAATTGCTAAAAATAGTTAACGGGCTGCACCACTTCTCTCACATGGACGAGACAAAACCAGCCGAGACAGACATTCACGAATGCGTGGAGATGACGCTGTTAATTTTGAAAAACCGCTTTAAAAACAGCATAGAAGTGGTTAAAAATTACGGCGAACTGCCGCTAGTTAGCGGCTACTCCGGACAGTTGAGTCAGGTGTTTTTGAATTTGTTAGTTAATGCTCTAGACGCCCTGGCAGAGTACGCAGCCGATCGAGAAACACACACCCCGTGCCGGGACAACTGGCAGCCCCAAATCGAAATTACCACTAAAGTTATAGAAACCGAACACGGCAAGCGGGTGGCAATTTGCATTGCCGATAACGGGCCCGGCATTCCCCCAGAAAATCACCAGCAGATATTTGACACCTTTTTTACCACTAAACCAGCGGGCAAAGGCACCGGTATGGGGCTGGCTATCTGCAATCAAATCGTCACAGAAAAGCACGGCGGCCAACTGAGAATGCGATCGCAACCAGGTAAGAACACTGAATTTGAAATTCTCCTGCCTCTAGTTGGCACAACATGATTAACTTCAGAATATTCTCGGTGGTTCGCTCAGAAAAGTGAAGTGATAGGCTAGCTTAGTAGTAGGTTCTCAATTCACCGAAGAACGAGACGGAAGCCCCTGGCTTTAGACACGGGGAGGAAGTCGGCTTCGGTTTCAACCGCCTTCAATATTTCTTTATACAACTGATTGAAAGGTTGTTTGAGAATCAATAGTCCGGACAGTTTTTATAGGGCCCAATGGCTTATACTCGCTTGACTTCGCAGCCCCTGTGGATAATTAAATCAATGTCAGCTCCACGCCTGACTTACATTTAATTCGACTTTTTTAGGCTCCTTGCCCCGCGTAAGCTTGTAGTATCGTTCCAAAAACTGTCCGGAGTATTGTTAGAATTAGATTGTAAGTAAAACAACCATCTACGTGTTGAAACACTCTAGTATCGGAGAAATCCCGGCACAGTGAGCCACCACACTCCTTAAGGAGTAGTAAGCCTGTATAACTGACAAGTAATGGCAGAGTGTGAAGCGTACCTATCTGGCATTGTGATGGATTATGAAAGCAAACACAATTTAAAAGTAAGCGCAATTGCAATACCCTTTGTAGTGGTAGTTGTTTTGAGCGTATAGAGGTGCTTTGATAACGCCTTTGAGAGTTTTCGGATTCATTCAAGAATCCCCGTGGCTTCAGCCCTGGGGAGTATCAATTTCCCAGCGTTTCGGCAACTAAAAGTTCCAGTGGCAAATAAATTCAGTTCCAAACTCATTGGCCCTTCACTCTCCGAAGGCAGCCATCAAGATCTTTCCCTAGAATCTACCCTCTGGGATTTGCCCCTGTATGAATTTCAGGTAAAATCGAGCTGCTTGGCCGTGGCAGTTGCCGAAATGTTTGAACAGCATCCCCTAGTGCCGGGAGTCGTCTTGATGGAAGCAGGAGAGTTTGCTGGCATGATATCTCGCAGGCAACTGCTGGAATATTTGCTCAAACCCCAAGGCCCTGAGCTATTTTTGCACCTGCCACTAAAAGTTCTCTACAGTTACGCTCGCGTCGAAATATTATTGGTTGCAGAGAGTACAACTATTTTGGCAGCAGCCCCACAAGCTCTGCGTCGATCGCCCGAATTGCAGCCAGAACCGATCGTCGTCCAAATAGACTCCCAATCTTACCGACTCTTAGACCCTAACGCACTCAACATCGCGTACTGGCAAATTCGTGGCATAGAAACTCAAGTCCGCTACGAAAGAGCCCAAACTCAAATGATTCAAAGCGAAAAAATGGCTAGTTTAGGGCGTTTAGTCAACGGAGTCGCCCACGAAATTTTAGATCCGGTAGGCTTTATCTGGGGGAATTTAACCTACGTCAGCGACTACAGCAAAAACTTGATGGAATTGCTCTCAGTTTACGACGCATACTGTACCGATCCCCCGCCGGAAATAGCACGGCTCAAAGAAGAGATCGACTATGACTTTTTGCAAAGCGATTTTCTCCGAACTGTTGCCAGCATCAAATCAGGTGCAGAACGTTTGAGCAAGTTGGCAACCAGTTTGCAAAACTTCTGCCACATCGACGATATTTATCCCAAACCCACCGACTTGCACGCCAACATAGACAGCATACTTTTGCTGCTCAAAAGTCGTTTGACTAGGGAAATCCAAGTAGTGAAAAACTACGGCTACCTGCCACCAGTCCCATGCTATGCAGGACAGCTAAACCAAGTATTTATGAATATCTTAACCAATTCTATTCATACATTAATTAACGAAGCAGTCGGTCAAGAATTGGCGAAAGAGTTCAAAGGTGGAGGACTTAGAGAGTGCGATCGCCAGCCTAAAATTGAAATCACCACTCAAGTCTGCTGTCCCGAACCTGCGCCGGATTTAGACAAACTTCATGTTCGGTGGGTTTCGATTTGCATAGCAGATAACGGGCCAGGAATGTCACCTAGTAAGTACAAAAAAATCATAGAATCATTCTCTACGGAAAAACGCGCCCTCAAAGAAACCAGTTTAGCAGTTAGCTATCAAATAGTGACGGGCAAACACGGCGGTGCATTCAGAATGCGATCGGAGTTGGGAATTGGCACCGAGTTTGAAATTTTGTTGCCCTTATGATCCCGCAGTGCGAGCGCCCAGATGCCGGGATTCAGGTGCGAGCGAGCAGATATTTATATTGAGCGTAAAGCACAGACAACCCTCTGTCTATTTCAATAGCTTGCTGCTATAGCTAAATACTATTTGTAAGTCTATACTAAGATCAGCTAAGACTAGCTGTGACTGTTGCTGGTCTATGACCTAGGAAAAACAGCACTTGCCGATCGAAGAGCGTTGCTGTAGCCAATGATTAAGGTGAAGTAATGAATCAATCTATTTTTAACAATCTTACCTTCTGCACTTTCAGTACCAGTCAGATTATGGTGCGCGAAGTGCTTGAAGACTGGCTATCTTTTCTGGGGGGGCGGCCAAAACAAGTAATTTTCGCTGTGTCGCCTGCTGATAAACCGCCCCCGATTTATCATGAACTTTTGGCTGAAGGGCTGATTGACGAGATCGTGTATGTAGACTTGCGCGGGAGATCGGTGGGCGAGACAGATGCAGAGGGTATACGCGTGGCGATCGAGGCGGCTAAAACAGATTGGATTTTACTCGCTAAACTCGATACTCTGCCCTATCGCAAGGGTCACGAGAATTGGCTGGATGAGGTAATGCAAACAGTTCAAAAATATAACTGCTTTGGGTTTACAGGTTCTTTTCCTTCGCCAGATATGCAGTCGCTAGAGCCTGGTTACTCAAAAACTCAGAAGTTCAGCAACAATTTTTCAATTTTCCGAGGGACTGAATGGATAGAGGTAATTGATAGCTATGTGGGTAAAAAATTCGACGGCCCTGTAGCAAAAAATGCTCTGTACACTAAAGAAAGTCTTCGATTTGCTAATGAGGCCGCGATCGAGAGTTTTTTGGAAAAGAATCAGCGATATATGTTAGTTCGCTGGGAAACGCCGGAATGGACTGTTTTTCATGTTAATTTATGGGGAGAGCAACTGCGACAGATTCGCGATCGCTACCTCGCCAGAAAGGACATTAGTTCATTCCTAAATACTGGTAGACCCCAACAGATTGGCTTTCACCCTTGGGATCTGTATTACGGCTATCCCAAACCGCCACTGCTCGATCGTTTCAAAATCTTTGTGGGACGATGGCGCCGGATAATCTTCAGAAACCAGTAAAGGGAAGGCGACTCGTTTAATTAGCAATCGCCAAATTCCACAGCCACAAAATCACTGGAATATTGATACCACCTGGGGTGTTGTTTGGCGAGTGCAAAGTGAGTTAGCAATTTTTTCTACAGTCTTCTCCTAGTTGATATTTTTTTATCTACCTTCAGTAATTACGCAAAAGTAACGTATTTTTATCGCCAAGCGTTGGTCGTGCAGCACTCTCAAAATCTTGCTACATCCTGATAATGCGTAATTCCTGTACCTTTCTAAAATCGGAGGTAAAACATTAATTATGCGACTTAGATATCTAACTGACTGCCGCACATTTTACAAAATCTAGCATTAGCATCGTGTACAGACCAACCGCAACCTTTACAAACAGCTTCTCCGTGATTAGCACTTTTAACTAATTGTTTAATCAAATCCCCCAATTGCCACGGAATCAGAGCAATTCCCGTCAAAATCATCAAAATAGTCAGAAAACGACCTGATTCCGAAATCGGGGTAACATCGCCAAATCCCACGGTGGTCATGGTGACAACGGAGAAATAAACAGCATCCAAAAAAGTTCCAAAACTTTCGGGATTTGTCGGATGTTCGACTTGATAAATCAAACCAGAATAAACAAAAATTATTGCCAGCAAAGTAAACAAAATCCGAGCAAAAATCACTCCATCTTCGCTGCTGATGCGGAAAATAGAAATTTTCAATTCCAGAAAGCGGATGAGTCGGAGAATTCTAAACCAGCGAAAAATTCGGATAAAACTAACGTTGACAAATCCCAGTAAGAATGGTAATATTGCCAGCAAATCAATAATTGAAAAAAAACTAAAAATAAATTTAACTCGATTTTCGGCACACCACAGCCGCAATAAATACTCAACTGCAAAAACGATTAAAAGAACAGTATCGAGAGTTTGGAAATTAATTCTAACAGGTTGGGAAAGCGGGTAAGTTTCGGCGATGAAGCTGGCGGAAGATAAAAGAATGAGTCCGGTAAGGGTTAAATTGACGGTTCTGCCAATTGGGGTTTCGATGTCTTCGAGATAAAATCCAATTTGCGATCGGGTTAACATAGATGAGATAATTAATACCATTTATGAGGTAAGGGAATTATCGCATATGAGTATCGAATTAACTAAGGGTGAAAGGTTCAATCTTTCTAAAGAAACTCCTGATTTCAGTAAAATTGCGATCGCCCTGGGTTGGCAAGTCAGCCAGACAGCACAAAACTGCGACATTGACGCATCTGTTTTTATGTTAGCGGCGGACGGTCGGATTCCTGATGAAAAGTATTTTGTATTTTACAACAATCTGACCTCCCCCGACGGTGCGGTGCGACATTCGGGAGACAGCGCGACTGGGCAAATAGACGGAGATGATGAGACGGTTTATGTGGATTTGAGTAAAATCAATTCGGCGATTCAGGAAATTGTGTTTGTTGTGACTATTCACGAGGGACAGGAAAAAAATCAAAGTTTTAGTCAAGTTACAAATGCTTTTATCCGGCTTTACAACCGAGAAACTCTTAGCGAATTGGTTCGGTACAATTTAAATCAGATTTTTTCCCAAGAAACAGCTTTAGAATTTGGACGTTTGTATAAGAAGAATGGCGAATGGAGGTTTCAGGCGGTAGGACAGGGATATAATGCTGGGTTGCAAAGTTTTGTAGACAAGTATTATGTTGAGAATGCGGTTGAGAAAAGCTCGAATGCTGCTGAGAAGGTTGATGATGCTGAGGTTGTGAGGCGGTTTAGCGATCGCGTGGATCGGTTATTGCGCGAAGAGGCGATCGAGGAGACACCGATTCCAGTATCTAGCGAAGCGGTAGAACAGCCGATGGCTACTCCTGTAAATGCGGATACTGTGCAATCTCAGGAAGAGGAAAAAATAGATAATTCTGCACTAGAAAATCTGGAACCAGCGATCGGTGCTGAGGAATTTTTACAACGGTATAATCAGGGAGAACGAGATTTTACGGGAGTTAATCTAGCCGGAGTAAATCTGAGCGGCAAATCCCTGACCAAAGTTAACTGGAGTGGCGCTAATCTCAGCGGTGCAGAACTCGCTGGAGTAGACTTATCAGTCGCTAACCTGAGTGAGGCAAATTTATGTCATGCAAACCTTCACACAGCCAATCTCACCTCAGCCAACTTAGAGAAAGCAAAATTCATAAATGCAAATTTAAGTGAAGTAAATCTGCAATGCTCAAATCTAAGTGAAGCTAATTTGAGTGGGGTAAATCTCAGTAGTGTTCATTCCGTATCGGGGGCCAACTTCACCAGGGCAAACCTCAGTAAAGCAAACTTAACAGGGTTGAATTTGAGGGAATCAAAATTGATGAAGGCTGATTTGAGTAATGCAAACTTAAGTGATACTAACCTATTAATGGCAAACCTTGAAGGGGCAAACCTCGAAGGATCAAAACTTCAACAAGCTCTTTACAACGCACAGACTGTCTTCCCCAGAGGCTTTGACCCTGTTAAAGCAGGTGCTTGCTTAATTGCTCCTAATGTTTCACTGAAAGAAGCAAACCTAGCTCGTCGTAACTTGAGTTATGTCAACCTGAGTGAAGCTAACTTGAGTGGTGCAAATCTAACTAAGGCAAATTTGCAGGGTGCAAAACTCCTGCAAGCTAATTTGAATAAAACCAACTTAAGCGAAGCAAATTTGAGTAGTGCCAACTTAACGGCAGCAAACCTGATAGGAGCCAACCTGATGCAGGCAAATTTAGAGGGTGCTAACCTAACTGCGGCAGATTTGAGTGGAGCGAATCTGAAAAATGCAGAAACACGTTATGCAAATTTTAGTGGTGCTAATCTGAGCAAAGTTAATCTGGTTGGTGGAACTCTTCAACAATGTAATCTAAGCGGAGCAATATTAAGTGAAGGAAATCTGTGTGGGGCTAACCTTAGTTTTGGAAATTTTAGTGGAGCCGACTTAACTTCGGCAGACTTGCGCGGGGCAAAGTTGGATAATACAAACCTAGAAAAAGCCAACCTAAAGGGAGCGAATCTAAGTGGGGCGGTAAATCTGGAAAAGGCAAAACTCGCAGGTGCAATTATGCCAGATGGCACAATTCACGAATAAATTAATGTTTGTAGTAACCAATTGAGTCCTTAGAAATGGCAGGAGCAGGGCGTGTTTTCTTGACCCGGAGATCCCCCCTAGCCCCCCTTAACAAGGGGGGGACAAGAGCATTCTCAAAGTCAACCCCTACTCCCCTTCTTAAGGGGGATTTAGGGGGATCGAGACTTTGATAGAAGTGACATTTATTATGGCTTTCAGTCTTAAATTGATACCAAGAGTGGGGTGTGCATCGCTTTAGAAATAGATTATGATTAGTATTAAAGATCAAATACATAGATTTTCCATGAATGAATCTGACACGGAAATTATAGAATCTACCCTCAGATGGATGACCGAGTTTGTCGAGTTGCCGCATCCAGTTTTCAGCGATTTACCGATTTGTCCCTTCGCTAAAAAGGCACGCTTGGCAAATCAAATTTTATTCAAAATCGAGCGGTTTTCTGCACTGACTGAGTTCGATCGCGATTCTGCCATAATGAAATCCATTTATGAATTTTACAATTCGGAATTTGAAATAATGGTAGTAATTAATCCTGAAAAAACTGCAATTAGTGCGCCAGAAACTAAAGAATTGATAGACAAATTGAATAATCAGATTTCAGAGTTGGGCTTGCTGGCTTTTCACATCCATCCCGAAGAAGATTTTAATATTGACGGGCTTCATACTAGGAGGATGCCCTATCCGGGCTTCACTGTTCAAGTAAATTCTAAGCTGAAGCCAGCTTCCGATGCTTTAGAGAAAACTGAATATTACAAAAATTGGACTGCCGAACAACTGAAAAATTTCGGAATTCCGAGAAATTGACGATCGCCCACCCTCCCTTTCTCCCTGTCTTGCTTCGCGCCCTTGGCTACTTTCATCGCTTCAATCCTCCATGAGTTTGATGATAGTTGTAAAAATACGATCGCACTCTGAAGAAGCCTTGCGAACCTTGTCAACATCCAACATTTCTAACAGCTTGGAAGCGTGCTGTATCTTTTGATATTCGCCTTTCGATTTTGTGTCGCGGCTAGCTGCTTTCAGACTTGGTTCTAACAAATCCTTTTCAATCGTCTCTACATTAATATTTTTAGGAATCGCATTTTCTTTAAATCCCTGCCCGTAAAATCTTTTTAAAGTATCAATATCAGCTATCAACCAAGCTTCCATTGCTTGAACCATGAGATAGCAATGAGTCTCATCAACCCCAGGCGGCGAATCCCACTTATCCCTCGACTTCAAATGCTCCCAAGGCGGCTGCTTTACAGGGGCTTCTGAGTCAACTAAAAGGATGATAAAAGCATTTGGGTGATCTGCCAAAGCATTCTTGAAATCCCTGAAAGCATTATTCCGGGAACCGCAAACAGTGATATTCCACTTAATTTTATTGCTGCGGGCAACCTCCACAAGTTCTTTGAAAAAAAAGCTAAATCCTCCTCGAAGTAATTGCTTTGTATTCTTGCCATCGCCGCCGCCTTCGATGTAAATGCGAACCTCTTTTACCATCGGTTGCCCCCGATTTCTCCCATCCGCCAAAGGTCTCCCAAACTGTAATTCTCCAGCCATTTTTTCAGTCGTTCGGGATCGAGACGGCTCAGGTGACTTCCTCTATCATCCCGATCGCATATTAACACTGACTCAGGGCTCAGAGCCGACACTAAAGCATCGGAATGGGTTGTCACAATCAATTGTGTGCGCTGTGAGGCTTCGATCAACATTTCAGCAACAGCAGGCAGAATGTCGGGATGCAAGCCAATCTCCGGTTCTTCAATACAAATAAGTGGCGGGGGAGTTGGATCTAGAAGTAAAGCTATTAAGAATAAATAACGCAGCGTACCGTCTGATAAACGAGTTGCGGGAATTGGCTGAGTTAATCCTGTTTCGCGGATGAATATCTGGACAGTACCGCCATAAATCTTGATACTCAGTTCTTCGGCTGCATCGTAGAACAGCTTTAATTTTTCAATAATTTGCCTGCTTCCTAATTGATACTGTAAGTTGTTTAAAACAAGTCCTAAGTTGCCACCATCTTCTAAAAGCGGATGTTCTGGCAAGTCAGTTTGCTGAGCTTTTCTAGATATTGAATCTCTCCCTGTCTGCCAGTTACGATATAAACCAATGTCGGCAAATTTATTTCCCAGATATGAGAGTTCTGGATATTGTTCGGGATCTTTTCTTTGAGATAAGATAGATTGATCGGGAATGATATCTTCTCGTCGCAGATTCCGCAGCTTTCTTGTTTGTTGCTCGTTGTCCTCTATAACATTGATAACAGGGCGACCCCGATCGCTATAACGGTAATAGAAAAATGGCCCGCTTTCAGAACTATGGCGCGGTGCCATATCTTCTATAGCTTCGTCCACTACTTCAAGTCTCTGACCGACTGCGGTAAAACTAATTTGATAGCGCAGTGGCATCGTTCGTTCTGGGTAATCTAAAATAGCCTCAATTTTTGCTGTGGGAGTACCTTTTTCACCTTTCCACAGAAAATCGCTGATACCACCTCCTTGACGAATCGGAGCAAGTAAGTCGGTAGGTGTTGCCTTCAACACTCCCATCGCTTCAATTAAGTTAGATTTGCCGGATGCGTTAGTACCGATCAATACATTCAGGGGTTGCAGTTCAATTTTTTCCCCCTCACTTCCATAGGAAAGGAAGTTTTGCAGTTGCAGGGAGTGAATAAATCTCTTGCCTTCCACCTTGTCCTCCTATGCCAATTCTGGATTATTATACTTTACGAAAGCTTTCGTTTTTAGTCTTGAATTAACTAGGTCTCAAAACTACCGATTCCAAGTCTTTGCCTTGAAGTCGGAGGGGGAGTGAGATATGCCGATCGATCGCACAACAGGCGACCTACTCTCCTGCAAAGGTCTGTGACCCATTACAATTAATTCAGCAAAAAATCTTTACACATAAGAACTCATGCAGCTCAAGTCAACAACCCGCCATATTCGCATATACACCGCCATCCTCGAAGATAACGAACTCGTCCCCAGCAACGACCTTTTGACCCTCGACATTGACCCAGATAACGAACTTAACTGGAACGACGAGTCTGTCAAACAGGTATATGCCAAATTCGACCAACTCGTAGACGCCTACGAGGGCGAAGATTTGACCGAGTACAACCTCCGCCGTATCGGTTCGGAGTTGGAACACTTGGTACGATCGCTCCTCCAAAAAGGCCAAATCAGCTACAACCTCAACGGCCGCGCTGTTAACTACAGCATGGGCTTGCCTCAAGTTGATTCCAAAGTTCACCTGTAAGGGCGATCGGGCGATCGGCATTTATGTCAACTTAAGATTGAAACCCATAATAAATGTCGCTTGTAGCTGAGTTTCGATCCCTCCTACTTCTCTTAATCAGGGGAGTACCGCAGGGCGGTTTCATTTTCTTGTAGGGGCCGTGCTACCCCTACTCCCCGTGCCGGCCCTTTTGGTCTGACTGCCGATCGAATTGTCTAGGTCGGGGGTAGGCACGGGGGCACTACCCCTACAAAATTCATGTTTTTGGTGAGAATGAAACCGCCCTGGGAGTACGGGGGAAAAGATGGTTCTGTTTCCTCTCTCGCTTTGGGGATTGAGGGGAATTTAGACTTCGATACCAAGGAAAGGCCCAGATGGGGAGAATTGAGAAAATCTGCTTTTATTCTTCTTCCTGCTTATTTCTGACTCCTGACTCCTGACTCCCGGCTTCTTCCTTCTTCCGAGTGCCCTCGGACTTCTCCCCCGCCTCCCCAGCATCAACCCGAGAATTTGGAACGTGATCTCGTTCCAAAAACTGTTTAACTGCGACTTGGCGGTTGGCCATAAACTGACCCCAAGCGCCGGGAAACATCCCATCCAAGGTTTCCACCAGTGCCCAAACCTCAAGATTCATCACTTGGTAATAGAAACTGTGAGAATGTTGAATGCTAGTGAGTATTTCGTCTATTTCAACAGCAGGTGGCAGCTTCGGATCGGGCAAATTCTTGGGAAAGGCGCTGGGTTCATGTGGGTGCATGGTTCAATACTCAACAGCTTGCAGAGGCCGGTCAGTCGATTTGAGATTTGAGATTTTAGATTTTAGATTGATTCCACAGATGAATCTGCGGGCTTGAACTAATATCTAATTTTTTTTGCTCTCCACGACTCCTGTCGGGGGCTTGCGTCCATCAGTCGATTTTAGATTTTAGATTTTAGATTTGAGATTGACTCCAGAGATGAATCTGGGCGCTTGAACTAATATCTAATTTTTTTTGCTGTCCACGATTCCTGTCGGGGGCTGGCATCCGTCAGTTGATTTTAGATTTTAGATTTTAGATTTTAGATTGACTCCACAGATGAATCTGCGGGCCTGTATCCGTCTTTGGGTAGGGTTAAATTTAACTTCTGTTGCGAAACTAGGGTGCGAGGCACAGATGACCCTTCGCGAGAAAACCGAGAAGTGATATTTATTTATACCTGTCGGCTCAGGTGATTTCTACCTAGCTGCATCATACCATTAGAGTTAGTCTAAAATCTCCATTCCCTTGAGTGCTGCGATTTCTTCGGAAATTGCCGCTATCAGGAATATGCTGAAAACAGCGTCAGAAACCTCAGCTATCAGGCGTGAGGCTTGAAAGAGAAATCTAACAGGCCATTCTGACCAGACTAAGCTTTAAATAGCTACGTTATTTAGGTCACGACACCCGCTTGATGCGAAGCTAGTCCCTTGCTCTGTCGCTAGTGGTTAAACAGTCTTAAGGTCACGCTCGACAGTGCTGCTAGCCGGCGCAAGCCTTTATAACTTTGTCGAAGCTAACTTTACCCCAGAAATGGGAGTTTGGGGCAACCATTCCCCAAAAATCGGAGAGGTTGCATAAAATTCCCTCTCCGACCCCGAAAGGGGATTTAATTCAATGTAAAGCCGTCCTATAAGGACGGGGCTTCAGCCCTCCGCTTCGCTCCACCCAGTTTTTTGGTGATTTCAAGCCAATGACTGGGGTGTGGCGCGATCGTCTAACCGTGAAAGCTCATAGCAAGATTCATCCGACCGTCAACAAAATGGTAAACTGTTCGTGTCAGTACAAGACATTAAAACCTACCCCTAGACTGGGGAAAGTCAGATATCACTACGCACACAACAGTGGAAACGTGGTGAGCCCGGAAACCTGAAAAATCAGGAGATTAGGACTGCGAAGTCTTAAGAATCTCCGTCTGTTGAGAAAGCGGGGGTGTCAAATAATCGCCACGTATCAACCCGTCGAGGTTCAATCGCTAAAATAGTTCAGATCAGCACGCTTGCCCCAAGGCGTCAGGAACCCTTATGCAAAACTCTGTGGCAAAACACTACTTATGGGCTTTAGGTGAAGGGATCAAAGGGTGTAAGCCAGGCGATCTGATCGCTGGTCGCTACTTGGTCAAGCGCGATCGACTTCTTGTCGATACTCAACCCGAACACTTGCCGGAACTGCCCGATGAGATTCCGAGTGTTGTCACTCCTTATCTGAGACTGTTTGCCTATCAGTTGCACGTACCTCAAGTATACGGTCTGGTATCGTCCAAGATGAGCAAGCTATCGGGAGATATCTGGCTGCTGGAAAACGTGCCTATTTTGAAGGTGACGGAATCTTTAATGCCGGAATTGGCGGATTCCTGGAAAGGAGCCGCAGCGATGCGCCAACTCAATTGGCTGTGGCAAATAGCCCAGTTGTGGCAGCCGTGTATCGCTCAGGGCGTCGCTTCGACGCTGCTGACTCCCGAACTGCTACGGGTGGAAGGGCAATTGGTGCGGTTTCTGGAATTGCAGCCCGATCGCAAACAGCCTCATTTGTCGCAGTTGGGCAAATTGTGGCAGCAGTGGCTCGAAGATGCTCACCCGGCTATTGCCAATTTTTTGAGGCAACTTTGCCAGCAAATGGTTGCCGGTCAAGTGCGCCACGGCGAACAACTAATGGGCCAGTTGGATAAAGCTTTGGCAAAGTGCGGCCGATTTTACGATCGTCACGTTGAAATTGCCACGGGCACGGATGTAGGCAGATCCCGCGCTCACAACGAAGATGCTTGCTATCCCCCCAGCGGTACGCTGTTGGCAGGAAATCCGGGGGCGGAAGCTTGCGCGATCGTGTGCGACGGTATCGGCGGACAAGACGGCGGCGAAGTCGCTTCGGAAGAAGCAATTGGTGTGCTGCGCGACAAGTTGCAGCAAATGCCCCTGCATCAGGCTAATTGGGACCCGTTGAGCCTGACTTCCAAGCTGGAACGGGCGGCTTGTGCTGCTAACGACAAGATAGCCAGTCGCAACGACAGCGAACACCGCCAAGGCCGCCAGCGGATGGGAACTACGCTAGTTATGGGTTTAGCCCACATTCACGAACTCTACGTCGCCCACGTCGGAGACAGTCGGGCTTACTGGATTACCCGCACCGGCTGCTATCAAGTTACTCTCGATGATAATGTGGCCTGCCGCGAGGTGCGTTTGGGCTACTCTCTCTACCGGGATGCTTTGGAACAAGTGGCCGCCGGAGCTCTGATTCAAGCTTTGGGGATTACTTCGTCCAACACTTTGCACCCGACTGTGCAGCGTTTTCCAGTGGATGAAGACTGCGTTTTGCTGCTGTGTTCCGACGGTTTGAGTGATAAAGACCGGGTTGAGGAATGTTGGGAAGCGGAGATTTTGCCAATTCTCGACGGTAGCATTAGTTTGGCTAAGGCGCGCGATCGACTGATTGAGATTGCTAATACTAGAAACGGTCACGATAACGTCACTGTTGCTTTAATTCACTGTCAAGCACATTTGAGGGAAGACGGCAATACTTTTACAGAACTGTCTGTCGCACCTTTAGATACGCCGATCGAACTAATTTCCGATAGCGAGGATATGCCAACGGATTTGACCGAAAGCACAAGCCTGGGCGAGGGGAATTCTCAAGGAAAAACGCTGTTGTTACCGCCGGAAAAAAGCAAAAGTTTATTTTGGCTGCTGCTGAAAATTTTATTTTTATTAGGGTTGGGGGGTGTATTTGCTTATTTTTTCATCCCTCCGGTGGGTCGCGCGATCGATACTGCCGGGGAGTCGATTTTCGGGAAAGGCGGTTTAATTAAGGCTGGAAGGACGCCGGAGAAAACAGTTGAATCTGTAGCTTCTCCTGTCCAATCTTTAGAAACAGGCTCGTTTATAGAGATTAAAAGTTCTGGGGCTGGGGAATTGGGAAAAGAGGGCGATCGCTTGGATTTGCGAGGCGCAATCGGTGAGTTGACTGTCAAAGGAACAGTCCCAGCCGGCAGCGTTTTGCAGGTGACAAACAAACAGCTTACGCCTCAAGGCAATTGGCTGGAATTGAAAGTTTGTTCGATTCCTGAAATAGTGCGATCGAACTCTCCCAAACCCGAGTCAAATAAAGATTTTTCTACAGTTTCAAAACCGACACTGAATCCATCTCCCGCTGTGGCAAGTCCCACTCCCTCGCCTTCCCCGGTAGTTAAGCCAACAGTTGAAGTAGAAAGCGCCAAGCTGCAACCGGGGGAAATCGGATGGATTCAAGAACAAGCTGCTGTTTCTAAAGTAGTGTCTAACCTAGCCTTAAACCCAACTCAACAGGGGAAATGCGTTGCTTCTGACTCAAATCCCAATGCTAATTAAACTGTTAATAGTACATCCTGCCGAGGTAATTTGAGTAAGTTTAGGAAAATGGAAGATGCAGCTTGCTAAAAATAGAATAGTTTAAGGCAGACACAGACCTAAAATAAAATTTGAGACCGCTCAAGCCGAAGATTCCTCAACTTCTTGATTCGAGATAAAACTATGACGAAAATTACAGACTATTTCCAGGGAGTTTATGCGGTAAATCTCCCTGAAAGGAAAGACCGACGGCAACTCATAGTCAAGGAATTAGAGAAAGCAGGAATGCCCCTCACGCCCAATAAGGTTGAGATATTTCCCGCAATCCGCCCCGACGAAGCAGGAGGTTTCCCCAGCATTGGGGCGAGGGGATGCTTTTCCAGTCATGTAGGTATCCTCAAGCAGGCAAAAGACAAGGGGTTGAGCAATATTTTGATTGTAGAAGACGACCTAGAAATTTCAGCAAAGTTCAGAACAGACCAAGCTGTTATCCTCCAACAACTGTGTCAGCAAGATTGGGATTTCGTCTACTTCGGACACGTCGAAGAGGTTGAACAAAAGTCTCCTGTCGCCCTCGTACCCTTTTCTGGGGGGGTAATGACCACTCATTTTTACGCTGTCAATGGCAGGATTTTCGATCGCCTCCTGCGGTTTCTGGAAGAAGTGCAACACCGACCTCCGGGACATCCCGACGGCGGCCCGATGCACCTCGACGGAGCTTATTCTACTTTCCGATCTCAAAATCCCGATGTTGTCACCTTGATTGCTTCTCCAAACCTGGGGTGGCAAAGGAGTTCCCCTAGTGACATCACTCCTAATTGGTGGGACCGTGTACCTGGGTTGAGGCAATTGGCAGGTGCAGCAAGAACCAGCAAAATAAGGCTGAAGCGTTGGCGGTCTAGTTAATTGAATTCGAGTTTAAAATCCTTCGCTTATATCAAATCTGTTAGCACAATCGCCCGGAAAATAATTAATACCAAATCCGGGTTTATTATTCCCTTTATGAAGGAGGCGGTTGATACCTTTTGACCTCAAACTATACACATAAAGTCTGCCGCAGTCCGGTGTCAGGGGGAGGGGTGAGGATGTTGGAATTGGCTGGTTTTAGTGTGTTTTGACTTTCAACAGGCTTAATTTTTGTTAATTAACCGCAGAGGACGCAGAGGACACAGAGAAAGAGAGGAAGAGTTTAATCAAAGTTTCAATCCTTTATAGGGATTTAGGGGTTTTCCTGCCAAAAAATCTCCTATCTCTGTACTTTAACGGTGGCCACAACCGCGCAGCCATCCAAAATTCCTTTTACGCCCCAGATTCGATAAAACCCATCAACCAATTAGCCATCGTCGCCCTGCGAGTCTGTCTCGGCCCGAATTCCCCAATTTTATAGCCTTTAAAGCCCAATTTTTCCTTCAGCAACTGCTTGTTTTCTGGGGGGGTCGATCGAGTCAATTTCACCGTCGCCGGCCTAGAATCGATAAAATCCGGCGGTTCCGGGTACTCTTGCCGCCACTCGGCTGCAACACCTGCACTGTTCCACTTGCCAGTCTCGGCATCCCAGCGGTAGCCCAGATACAGCCAAACTAATCGGTTGACGGCAGCATCGTCGATTTCTTCGTTGAGAATAGCCCAAATAGTTTCGTTATTCAGCGGTGGTAATTCAGACATAAGCGCGATCGAATCGGAAACAAAAAAAGTTTAACTTACATTAGGTAACATTATCAGAAACGGGCAAGATGCCCGTTCCACAAAATATCCTAGGAATTTGTTTGTGGGGAGTAGGGGTTGGGCACGCGAGCCCGCCCAAAATGCCACCCCCAAAAAAATTAATTATTCAAAATTCCGTCTTTCTCGGCCATCGACAGCATTAAGTCAATCACGCGGCTAGAATAACCCCACTCGTTGTCGTACCAGGAAACAACTTTGAAAAACTTAGAATTCAGTTCAATTCCCGCACCTGCATCGAAAATGCTCGATCGCGCGTCGCCCTGAAAATCTGTCGAAACCACCGCATCCTCAGTATATCCAAGAATGCCCTTGAGTTCGCCCTCCGAAGCTTTTTTCATTGCCTCGCAAATTTCTTTATAGCTAGTTTCCTTCGCCGTTTTGAAAGTAAGGTCAACTACAGACACGTCGGGAGTTGGCACCCGCAAAGCCATTCCCGTCAATTTTCCTTTCAATTCTGGCAACACCAAAGTAACAGCTTTTGCTGCACCGGTCGAAGATGGAATAATATTTTGAGCCGCACCGCGTCCTCCCCGCCAATCTTTTTGGCTGGGCCCGTCTACAGTTGGTTGAGTAGCTGTCATTGCGTGAACTGTCGTCATTAAACCTTCTTCCAAGCCGAAGTTATCGTTGATTACTTTGGCAATTGGTGCTAAACAATTCGTCGTACAGCTAGCATTAGAAACAACCGTATCTTTTGTCGGGTCAAATTTGTGGTGGTTGACGCCTACTAGAAAAGTTGCCACTTTTTCCGGGTCTTTTGTCGGTGCTGAAAGTATTACTCGTTTTGCTCCTGCCGTCAAGTGTTTTGAGGCGCCTTCAAAATCTGTAAACAATCCGGTAGATTCTACAACATAATCGGCGCTCGTTTTACCCCAGGGCAATTCTGCCGGATTTCTAATCGATGTGCAGGGGATAAATAGTCCGTCAACGACAATCCCGTCTGGTTTGCTTTCAACTTCGCCGTCGTAAATGCCGTGGGTGGAGTCGTATTTGAAAAGATAAGCCAGGTTTTCTGGCGAAACTAAGTCGTTAATGCCGACAAATTGGATGTTGGGGTTTTTGATGCCGGCGCGCATGACTAGCCGTCCGATGCGACCAAATCCGTTGATGCCAACTTTTAATGCAGCCATGTTTAAACTCCTATTGAAAATATCGTTAGTCGATCGGGCGTTAGCGACGCCCGCCCCTACGGGGGCTACGCCAACGAAGAGGATCGCCTGTTGTGGCTTAGAATTTACCACGCTTACGGATTTTTGCAACTGATTCTTTTCTATCTCTTAAGAATTCTGAATTCTGCCGCGGCTGGGAAGGGCAATTAATCCTGAAAAGACCGCTGACTAATGGCTAATGGCTGATTTTTGTCAACTTGTAAAAGTGCTATAATAGACAGAAAATATTTTCCAAATTGCCTTTTTTAAATCAGGCTAAAGTAATAATAAAAAACTTATCCAAAAGGCGAAACGGATTGGCATTCTCACCAGTGGCGATTGTGGGAACCAAAGCCTAGGATGAAAGTCGCAGATACGCGCAAGGACACAGCACTGCCGTGTCCATACACATATGGCGTACAATCTATAGCAATCCTTGCAGGAGTCGTAAATTTTTTACCCCACCCCAACCCTCCCCGAACTCGCGGGGAGGGAGTAAGAAATTCACAAATGATGCGAGGATTGCTATATGTGTAGCTCAAATTTTCCGAATTGGTATAATCACCAATCACTAATGACTAATGACTAATGACTAATTACTAATTACTAATTACTAATGACTAATGACTACCCGACGCACCTAGTAATTAGCAATTCCACCGCATCTGAAATAAAACACGACCCACCAAATTTATTGAGCACGGGTCTAATGTTTTCTGCAACTGCTGAAACTTGAGCTGGTGAACAAAAAGCAAGCACATAAATGTTATCCAGCGCCGTCATTGATGAATCACGGGAAACGTGATCCCTAGTGCTTTTTCCAGCCACATCACGAATCACCGAATAACCGGGTACGCCCGCTTTGTCTAAACCGTCTAAAATCTTGCCGAGCTCCACTGAGTGGGCTATGATTTCTACTCTTTTGACTGACTCCATCATCTCACCTCCAAAACATATTGATTCCGTATAGATACAGGGGAATGCCTACAATGATATTAAATGGAAATGTCACTGCTAAGGCAGTTGAAATGTAAAGACTTGGATTCGCTTCGGGAACAGTTAGGCGCATGGCTGCTGGTACTGCTATATAAGAAGCACTCGCGCACAATACGGCAAACAGCAAAGTGTCTCCCTGCGGCATTCCGATTAATTTGGCTATTACCAAAGCAATTACTGCGTTGACTATGGGAATTAGGATTGCAAAGCCGATCAGAAAAATTCCTGCTTCTTGCAAATCTTTAATTCTGCTAGCAGCAACCAGCCCCATGTCTAGCAAGAAAAAAGTCAGAACTCCGTAAAACAAGTCTTGAGTAAACGGACTCATAACTTCCCAACCATGTTCTCCTGTCATTATGCCCATAATTAGGCTGCCAATCAGCAGAAAAACTGAACTGTTTAGGAATGCTTCTTGCAACACTTCTGACCAAACTATTTCGCGTTTTCCTTCTTCCCCCCCAAATACACTGACTAGAATCAGACCAACTATAATTGCTGGGGATTCCATTAATGCTAGCGCGGCTACCATGTAACCGTCAAAGTCGATCCCCTGTGCTGTGAGGAAGGAGGTTGCGGTGATAAATGTGACGGCGCTGATGGAACCGTAGGTGGCTGCGATCGCGGCGGCATTGTAGGAGTCGAGTTTGATCCTCAATATGAAAAAAGTATAAACGGGTACGAGCATTGACATCAGCATCGCTGCCAAAATTGTCAGGGCAACTTGCTGGTCAATTCCGCTTTTGGATAGTTCGACGCCGCCTTTAAATCCGATCGCAAACAGCAGGTAGAGCGAAAACAGTTTGGGGATGGGCGCTGGAATTTCTAAATCAGATTTGAGAAAAATTGCCAGCATTCCCATGAAAAAAGCTAATATGGGCGGATTTAAGATATTTGACGCGACTAAACTCAAATCCACGATCGTTCACTCCCCTTTCTTGCGTTTTTAATATTACTTCCCCAGTAATTGTGGCACGAGAATGGATAAATAGACCGATCGAACTTGTGACGCGAAAGCTCGATCAGGCTAAATACCGCCAAATACGGCAAAGGCGCACAGTACGCACCCTACAACGAAGGTGTACACTGGGCACCTGCAAGCTAAGTATTTGTGTTTAACTAAGCAACACCCAAATAAGACTCTAGGGCTTCGGAACCACCGATCAACTTGCCGTCGATAAATACTTGCGGCACAGTTGTAGCCCCAGTCATAGCCCGGAGCGATTTGGTTGTGATCTCCCGGCCCAAGACGATTTCTTCATAATCAAAGCCATGTTTACTCAGCAGTGCCTTAGCCTTAGCGCAGAAGGGACAGCCCATTTTTGTAAACAGCGAAACTACCTTCGGCTTGGCTGCTGCGGAGTTAATGTAGTTGAGCATCGTCTCGGCATCGGACACTTTGAAAGGATCGCCCGGTTCATCAGGCTCAATAAACATTTTGTCAACCAAGCCATCTTTTACCAGCATCGAATAACGCCAAGACCGCTTGCCAAAGCCTAAATCTGTTTTGTCTACCAGCATTCCCATGCCTTCGGTAAATTCGCCGTTACCGTCGGGAATTAACGTCACATTGTCTGATTCTTGGTCTTTGGCCCACTCATTCATCACAAAGGTGTCGTTGACGGAAATACAAACGATTTCATCTACGCCGTTTTCTTTGAAAACTTTGGCCAATTCGTTGTAACCGGGGAGGTGCGTTGACGAACAAGTGGGAGTAAAAGCTCCTGGCAGCGAGAAGACCACTACGGTTTTGCCTGCAAATATATCATCGGTGGTGACATCGACCCACTCGTTGTCTTTGCGAGTGCGAAAGGTGACTTTGGGTACTCTTTGACCTTCTTGGTTCGTCAGCATGATTTTAAATTCTTGGGTACTTGGGTTCAATTCCTTTGCTTATTATAGCGTACTCATAACGAGTATGAGTTGTCAAGGGGAGGCGAGTTTTTTTCTCGGACTTGGGCGCGCGCGCGAGCTCAGTTCATTGTCTTTGCGACAGATAGCAGATTTAAAACTTGCTGTTTAACCCTCTTTTGTCACTCTGGAAAATTAAAAATGAGAACCAAATTTTCAACTGTAGATAGATCAAGGATTTGAGCATTTATTTTCTAACAGAATGGCCCAAATCAAGGTTTTTGGTAAAAGCCTTATGATGTAACCATCCCAGATTATTTTCTGCCGAAACTGACAAAAGAGGGTTAAGTAGGTCGGCAATTCTGTCTCCATTCCTTTGCTGCTGCTAACGGGTGAGGATTTTTTACACATTCTGTCAACATATCGATATCAATTCCTGGCAGCAATTCGCTTTGTGTGATTAATTCATAACCGCAGTTGGACACGAATTCAACCGGAATTTCTTCTCGCAAATGGTAGATAGAAAATCGGTCATTTCGCCAGAACCAAACCTCTCGCACATTCAACCTTCTATACAGTTCTAGTTTATTGATGCTGCCACTGGTAACAATCACTTCAATTACCAAATCGGGAAATTCTTTATCTGTGCCAATACAGTAAGCTTCATCCGGTTCCGTACCGCCACGTTTTTCCTCTTGTCGCAGAGTTGTAGACCCAAAAGGGAAATATTCGATGTCAGCTTCTACAAAATAAATAAGCAGCAGATCTCCAATGCGAGTTTTTCTACTTTCATGGCGGCGAGAAGGCGACATAATTTCCAAAACTCCATCTAAATAAGTAACTCGATATCCCGCTGTATCTCCAATCCGATTCAGCAGTGTCTCGTATTGTTCCCAGTTGGCGCTATCGGTAATGTAGCGATCTTCAGGATCTTGGCGTTGGAGTGCTTGTTCCTTAAGTAGCGTATCTAGCTCGATCGTCAGCATCGGTATTACCTCCTTACAAGTTGTTCTAATCTTAGCTCAACTTTATTCCCAATCAAACTCCCTCCCCAAATATTCCTCTAATTCCTGATTGTAAGGTCGGAAATAATCGCTCAACCAATCGCGAACCGATTCATTGACCGGCTGGTAAGAACCGGGATTAGCATTTTGGTATTCAGACAATTGATATTCCGGCAAATCTAAGAATTCTAAAACTTGCTTGACAGTTGTGGCCGCACCTGCATAAAAATCTTCGCTTTTCAAAATTAACAACTGTTCTTGGGGAAAGAAAGTCCGCCAGTTTTTGATAAATTCTATGTACCTACCGCGAGCTAAATAATTCCCCGGTTCCTCGCCGATGATGTATTCTGGATTTTGATTCAACCGTTCAACTTCATCGCTAATTACTCGATCGAGCGATCGCGCTTCCCAATTTAAGTCAGTCAAGCGGTAAAATTGAGAAATCGCCCGATCGACCGGATTTCGCAAAAGTACAATCAGTTTAGCCTCTGGAAACAGGCTGTAGAGTCGTTCCGGTGCTTCCCGACAGTCAAAATAGCTTGGACTTGCTTCGCCAGTTACAAATTCCTCTCCCGAAGGCATTGGGGGAAAATGAGCCAAATACCAATCAATCCCTCTGTCAAAGTGCCACGAGAAAAAATCCATCTCCTTTTTAATCGGAGTCAAAATTCGCGGGTGTTGAGCTAAATAAGTATACAGAGAAGTCGTGCCGCACCGCTGAGAACCAATAATTATAAAGTTAGGAACTTTAACGGCTTTTAAGTTCCAATTTTGTGGAACAGGCAAGATGCCTGTATCTGCTTGTGGAACAGGCAAGATGCCTGTATCTGCTTGTGGAACAGGCATCTTGCCTGTATCTGCTTGTGGAACAGGCATCTTGCCTGTTCTCTTACTGATAAGAGATGCCAAACTTTGTTTGTAACTGACAGTTCGATAAAAATCAATCGCCTCAGCAATTTTACCTTGCCTCGTCAAAGCTTCCCCCAAATTCAGATAAGGCCAAAAAGCCTCCGGTTTAGCTGCAACAACTTCGCGGCACAAGTTCTCAACTTCATCTAGCTTGTTTTGCCTAACAAAAACTTCCCACAAATTGTAATAAAACCACCAAGGAAGATCGGGATTTATTTCTATTGCTTGAAAAAATGCCGCCGCCGCTTCCTCCCAATATTTTTGGTGGCTCAGAACAGCACCTAAATTGTAATAAGACCAGCAATCATCGGGTTTTTGGGCGACTGTTGCGCGAGATGAGGCTAATGCGCTATTGCACTTTTCTTGCTGCTGCAACAACTCCTCTAATTTCGCTGAAACATTACCATAATTAGGCATAGCTGTCAAGAGAGCTTGGTAAAAAATAATTGCGCTTTTTGGGCGATCGTACTTGGCTAAATTCTCTCCTAAGTGCAAATAAAACTCCCAATTTTCCGGTGTAATTTGCAATTGAGATTGTTCTAACACTAAGTTTAAATCCGACTCTGTTTGTCCGAGAGCGTATCCCAACTTCTCGTAAATTCCCGGCAAATCTCCGTCAATTTCAATAGCTTTTAAATACGCGGCGATAGCTTCATCCCACTGTTTGAGTTGAGTTAAAGCGTCGCCTAAATTGCAAAAAGACCAAGCAAAATCCGAGTTGAGTGCAATCTCGCAGCGGTAAGCAGCAGCAGCTTCTTCCCATCGCCGAAGTTTCAGCAAAGCATCGCCCAGATTGTGATAAGACCAAGAAAAATCGGGATTTAACTCAACAGCGTTTTTGTAAGCAGCGACAGCTTCCTCCCATTTTTCAAGTTTCAGCAAAACATCGCCCAAACTGTGATAAGACCACGAAAAATTAGGATTTAATTCAATAGCTTGCTTGTAAACAGCAACAGCCTCATTAAACCGACCGCTTTCTTGCAGAGAATTACCCAGATTGTGGTAGTCATTATCCATGCAAAACTCCTGCAAGATTCATTAATTTTTCCAGCGAGTTCAAATCCACCCGTATATCTTTATGTCCCGGATATTTCTGAGTTTGGTCATCCACCAAATCGCAAAGTAAATAGTAATGTTCCAAAGCGCACAAATTGCTAATCATCCAATAACAATGCGGCACGTAAAGGGGAGAAAAAATCTCAATTACCTTGGTTCCCGGACTGCAAAAAACTAGATTAGTCAACCCCCCTCCGTGAGGTGCGACAACTACTTTAGCAGCAGCTAAACACGATGCTTGTTCCGCTACCGACATAGTTTCCAACTTAACACTGCGAAACCCCAATTTTTCTAAGTATTTAATTACCTCTTCATCATTGACGATTCGCCGATAGGATGCTTGTTGGCGGGTGATATAAATTCGCTCTGAATAGTCTGTGTTTAGTGGCGGTTTTTCATTTAAAAATGTCTGTTTAAGATATTCACACTTCCATTTAGAAACCGCTCCCGCTCCGTCATAAAATATTGACGGAACTATTAATTTATCGGCTGTAATGTGTAAATTGCAGCGACTTTCTAAAAGTTTATCTTGAGGAATTCCTAAAGTCTCTAAAGTTTCGGCTTGGTAGGAAGAATCCGAGGCATTGACAACAAACTTATCTATAGTTTCTATCAATCCGCTCCGCTGCAAAAGGTCAAATCGCGTCATCACATCAAACATCCAATGAAAATAAGCGGCTCCACCCCAGCGAGCCGATAAAAAAGCCACATTTCCATCGACGTGTTCAGCGGGAGGCAATTTGTCGGAAGTGATTACCAATTCAGAACAGCCCATTGAAATATCAGTAACAAGTTTATTGTCTGAAGTAATGACGGCGGTAGTCACAACATCTGCCCAAGCTCGTCCGTTTGGCAATACGGCAACAAAAGCTTTTCTGGAATGACTTTGATGTTCCCAAAATCTGCGGCTGCTGTCGATTGTTTTGGAATCAGATAAATTGATTTGACTCGCAGGATGGATGTCAATGCAGGTGAGGTGCGGATTGGATTCTGCTGCAACGGTCAAATCTTCTGTAAACCCACAGTATTTTTTGAGAATACTTAAGGGTAAGATTAGATTGCTGTATTCTCCCCGATCGCTCTCATTGACTTCTCCTTGTTGTTCCAGAGCATAACCTATGTTATCGTAAACTTCAAACAAATCGGGTTTAATTTGCAGGGCTTGAACTAAATTAGTGATTGCAGGTTCCCACTGCTGTTTAGCCATTAAACTCAAACCCAATCCTTCGTAACACCAGCAGGATTTTGGATCGAGATTGATACCTTTTTCATAAATGGCGATCGCCCTTTCCAATTCCCCTTGCTTCCGCAGTGCATCGCCTAACTTTTTGTACAGCCAACTATGATCGGATTCTAGCTCAATAGCACCACCAAAAGCCGCTGCTGCTTCGGGCCAATTTTCTTGTAATTCCAGAACTTCTCCCAAACTATTGTACAACCAACAATCATCGGGATTTAATTCAATAGCTTTGCGGTAAGCCGCCGCCGCTTCTTCCCAGTTTTCCAATGCAATCAAAGCCTTACCTAATCTGTCGTAAGACCAACAAAAATCGGGATTCAGTTCAACTAACTTGCGGTAAGCAACAGCAGCTTCCTCCCACTCAGAAAGCTCCATCAGCACATCGCCTAAATTGTTGTAAGTCCAACAAAAATCGGGATTTAACTCAATAGCTTTGCGGTAAGCAACAGTGGCTTCCTCGTGTTCCTCCATCGCCTGCAAAGTTTCCCCCAAAAAGTGGTAAGACCAACTAAAATTAGGGTTGAGTGCGATCGCCCGTTGGTAAGCTGCCCGAGCTTCGTCAAACAGTTCTTTCTCTTGCAGAGCTTTACCCAAATTGTGGTAAGTTAAGTAGTTGCCCGACTTAATTTTAATAGCTGTTTGATAGCGGGCGATCGCCTCATCCAAATAACCGGAATTCGCCGCAATATCCCCCAACTTTTCCCAACCCAGAGACAACAGAGTTTGCTCGGCGCCCAAACTTTGATTGCCGAGTTTTTTAACAATCAGTTGATAGCCTTTGTGTACTACTTCTAACTGACTTCCAAACATCTCCAAAAAAACATCTATCCCAATTTTAGTATCTTGCTCCGGGCTGTCGGGAAAGGTAAACTCGTAATCGTCAAAAATCATCAATCCCCCAACTTTCACCAACCTCCAAGATAAAATCGCATCTTGCAGAGCACTTGTGGGTTTGTGACAGCCGTCAATGTAAGCAACATCGTAATATTCCGAATTCAAATTCACTAACAAATCTTGAGAGTAACCTTCTAATTCAATTACCCGATCTGCTGCTCCCGTTTTAACAATATTGCCCTTAAACTGTTGTTGAAAATACAAATCAATACAAGTAATCTTTGTCGTGGGATGAGTTAAAATATTATCCAGCAGCCAGCAAGCCGACATTCCCTGAAAACTGCCGATTTCCACCACTTGAAAATCCGCAATTCCGGTAAATTCCTGCAAATGCAATTTCCAAATAGGAATATTGTGGGTAAACCAATCTTGGGTAAATTGATAATTTTTCGCCGCACACTCAGGCCAACTCCTCAATTCTGCCGCTTTTTGGTGGCAAATAATTGCTTCTTCTAATTCCCCTAATTGCGGTAAAATATTTCCTAAATCGTTGTAAGGCTGAGCATTGCTCGGAGCGATTTCTATTTGGCGACGGTAAGTGGCAATTTGTGCGTATAACTCCTGTTGTTTCGCCCGAACATCATTGAGTTGGGCGACAACTTCCGCAGCATTGGGTTCAATTTGCAGTGCCATGCTATAAAATACGATCGCACCTTCAAGCTGCTTCTGTTTCGCTAAACTATTGCCTAAATTTATATAAAACTCTGCTCCATCTAACTCAATTCCCAGCAATTTGTGGTAAATTTTCCCGCTTGCAAGTACCTCGATACCTTGACAATAAGTTTGGATTGTGCTGTCTAAGTCCGATTCGCTTCGCTTCCGCAAAACATATCCCAACCTCTGATTGATCCCCGTCAAATTCGGCTCAATCTGAACCGCGTGCAGGTAAGCGCTAACAGCTTCATCCCAGGATTGTTCGCAGGTGAAGGCAATTCCCAAATTGACATAAAACCAAGGGATATTTGGATTTATTTCAATAGCTTTGCGGTAGCAACTAATAGCTTCGGGCCACAGTTGTTTTTGAGCCAAAGCGTCTCCTAAGCAATTGTATGTCCAGTAGGAATTATCATTAATTTCCAGAGCCTGACGGTAACATTTAATGGCTGCATCAAAGTCGCGTTTTTGCGCGAAAACATTACCTAAACCCACGTAAGCACGAGCGTAGTTGGGATTGAGTTCGAGGCTTTTGCGGTAACAGGCGATCGCCCGATCTAATTCTCCTCGCTCCGCCCAAGTTTTACCCAAACTGTGGTAAGATTCAAACGAATTTGGATTGATGGCAATGGCTTGTCGGTAATTGGCGATCGCCTCATCCCACCGCTTCTGGCCAACCAGCATTTCCCCCAAATTGTGATAAGCTGTTGCCAGTTGCGGGTTTAACTTAATTGCGCGCGAATAACACTCCATAGCGCGATCGCACTTTCCCAATTCCACCAAACTATTTCCCAGAGTCACGTACTCCTCAGCCGTTGCCCAATTCGGCTCAATATTAAAAGCTTGATACCAACAGTCTGCCGCCTCTTCTCGCTTCTCTAACTGCGTCCAAATTCTCGCCAACTGGCGGTAAACAGCAGCAAAATTCGGTACTAAAGAAATCGCTTTTTCACAAGTGGCGATCGCCTTTTCCCACTGTTTTTCTTGAGAATACAAAATGCCGAGATTAGCATAAACTTCCGGCAAATTTGGATTGCGATCGATCGCCCTTTCATACCACTGCTTAGCTTGCTCGATTTCACCTCGAACCTGCATCACCTTTCCCAGCGTCTGACACGCTGCTGCCAAATTCGGTTCAATTTTCAACGCTGACTCGCAAGCAGCAACTGCCTCATTCAACTTTCCTTCGGCTAAATAAACTTCTGCTTGCCGACTCAAATCAACCGCTGCCTTTTCCATCTTCTCAATCGAGGGCATAATTAAACTTGCTCCAGACACCAACTAACCCAAACCCACCACCTCAACCATCTTTTTCAGCGAACTCAAGTTCACTAAAATATCCTCAGTCAGCGAATTCTGATACATCAACTGTCTAATAGGATAGCATTCAAAAGCCTCGCCCGCTAAAAAGTAATGTTCCAACTGCAAATATTGACTGATTCCCCAGTAATAATGGCTGATATAGTGAGGCGACACCAACTCAATTACTTTAGTTCCCTGGCTACAAAAAATCGTATTTGTCAAGCCGCTGCCGTGGGCGGCAACTATTACCTCAGCGTGGAAAAAATGAGCAATTTGCTCTGCCAAAGACATCGACTCAGGTAAAAGAGAAACAAACCCAAATTTCTCCAACACCTCAACCACATCTTCCTCGTTCAAAACTCGTCGGTATCTTGCTTTGCTGCGGCTGATATAAATGCGTTTGGGATAGCTCGAACTAGGTATAATTCCCTTGAGAAACTCCCGCCTCAAAAAATCCATCGCCCACCCAGAAGCCCAGCCCAAATATCCCGCAAAAGACGGCACAATTAACTCGGTTGCTTGAAGATGAGGCACGCGATCGCTCTCCAAGACTTTCTCTTCGGGAATGCCCAGAATTCTTAGACTTTCCCGCTGAAATTGGTGCTGACAACTATTGACCAAAAACCAATCAATCTCCGCCAAATCCCTACCGCTGTGCCGCAGCAATTCTATCCTCGGCAAAACATCAACCATCCAGTGAAAATAGACATTTCCCGACAAACCAGAAAGCACCGCCACCCTGCCGTCAATTTGCTTTAAAGCTGGAAATGATTCTAACTGAAAAACGCTGTGTTTTCTAACATCATGCTTTTCGCATCCCGGCAAAAACCCCGGATAATCTCTCGACACATCAGCCAACAAATAATTGTCTGGAGTAATTACAGCTATCGCCTTGCAAATCAGCCAATAATTTTCCTGTGGCACAATCCAAACTCGCCCGTTAGGAATTGCAGCCACAAAAGTCTTGGGCGACTCCACAGGTATCGGTTGCGAGTTGGACAAACGACAAACTCCCCAACCCAAATGCACCGGATCGAACCACTTAGAAAGTCGCTGCAAACACAGCCCGCAAGTTAACCCGGTACAATCGGAATTTGCCAATTTGGAATTGGATCTCGCAAATTGGGAATTCGGAATATTTTCTGCACTTGCTTCTGGTGCAGGCTTCCAAAATATTTCCACATAATTCTCTGAATCCAACTTAGCATTAACCAGCCAATCCCAGCTCGATAAATAAATAGCGTGAGGAGGTTTTATAGAAGTGCTATCAGGCCAGATAAAGCTCTGTTTTTTCCACTTTTTCTGCTCCCCATACCCGTGCAATTGCAACTCTAAAACTTTTTGATAATAATCGAGCGCCCGTTCCCAGCGCCCCTCTTTTTCCAGCAGTTTAGCCAACTCAAAATAAACCTGCGGTAAAGCAGGTTGAATCGTCAAAGCCATGCGGTAAACTGCAATTGCTGCAACGAACCGCTTTTGCTGGGCTAAGGAATTTCCCACCCGCCAGTAAATCTCTGCATTTTGTGGCTGAATTTGCAAAGCTTTTTGATAATAAGCCGCGGCAGATTCGTGTCCGCCGTACTCTGTTAAAGCATTTCCCAAATGCAGGTATATTTCTGCTAAATAATCGCAAATTTCAGCAACAGGTAATTCGCAAGCTGCACTTGACAAATATCTAGCCACACCATCTTTTTTATTTACTTTTAAATCTGTTAAATCCGTGACATCCGTGACATCCGTGACATCCGTTACATCCGCTACAAAATCCGTTGCCGAACTTCCCATCAATGCTGTGAGAAATCGATCGCACGCAGCGATCGCCCTTGACAATTCATCATCATCTACCGCCGCAACTCTGCGCCTGTCTCCTAAGCGGCAGTAAGCCTCAACAAAATCAGGCTTCAGAGCTATCGCCCGCTGAAAATAAGGCATGGCTTCAGCAATTTTGCCCAAAACCATCAAAGAAAACCCGGCGTCTGTATAGCCTGAAATATAGTCGGAATTAATCTCGATCGCGCGATCGAAACAAGCAAGCGCCGCCGAATGTTCCCCCTGTAATTGCCACGCTTTCCCCAGATTGTAGTGAGCCAAAACCATGTCCGGCTCCAACTCAATAGCTGTGAGGTAAGATGCGATCGCCCGATCGGGACTTTTGTCCAGGAAGGCTTGACCCAAATTATTGTGCAGCGTCGCCCAATCCGGCTTAATCTCGATCGCCCGCTGGTAAACTTCGATCGCCTCAGCCGCGCGATCGTCCTTTAGCAAAATCACACCCAGATTGCTGTAAGCTTTCACGTAATCCGGCGCCACGGCAATCACCTGTCGGTAGGTATCCATTGCCGCTTCGAGCTGACTATTTTCATCTAAAACCACAGCCAGATTGTATAAAGCATCAAGATAATCCGGTTTTTGGGCGATCGCATTTCGGTAACAGTCGATCGCCCCCAACAAATTACCCTGCTTGTGAAAAACATTTCCCAAGTTATAATGAACTTCTGCCCAATCTGGTTTCAAATCCAGAGCTTGTCGGTAGTGAAAAACCGCCTCATCCAGCCACGCATAGTCGCTGTAAAGTTGACCCAAATAAGCATGAGCCAGAAAAAACTGCGGCGAAATCTCCAAAGCTTGCACAAAAGCGTCTCTTGCCGCCGTCGGATCGCCTTGAGCTTCGAGAATTTCGCCTAAAGTCGTGTAAGCCGTGGGCGAAAACGGTTGAAGTTCGATCGCCTGTTTGCAAAACTCGATCGCCTCAGTTAACTTCCCCCGGTTCAAATAAATTTGGGCTTGCCGGATATATTCTTCAGTGCTCATTGCTCGCGGTGCAGTTGCGGTTTCTTTACCGCTTCAGTAAAACCTAGAAATTCTGATTTAAAAACTTTGTATTTATATTTCAATACGCTTGCGTTAAAAATATTTATTCCGGGCGATATCCCTTGCAGCATCCCTGGTTGTTGGGCGACGCAAGAGTAAGTTCTTGTCCCACCCTTGTAGGGGCGGTGCCCCCGTGCCCGCCCTAGGCGCCGGGGCGATGCCCCCGTGCCTCCCCCTTGTAGGGGCGGTGCCCCCGTGCCCGCCCTAGGCGCCGGGGGGATCGACCTTAACCCAAGCGTATTGATTTATATTTTTCCCCATCGGGCGATCGATTAATTTTATCAATAACTGTCGATCTATTTTTTTTAACTGCCCCTGCTTCACTTCCTGCATTGAATATTTCAACCTCACCCCGCTTGTAGCAGAGTGAGGTTGAAATCCTTTAAAACTACCGGCTTTGTGAGAACAGCCCCGAATCTTATCCGATGCCGCCCCACAACAGCCAATTGTTTTAGAACAACTCGAAGCTGTTCGAGGTAATTGTCAGGTTAGGCTGCAACTGAGCAACAGTTAGCACTCCGTTGCTGCCGTTGAAGAACAACTTACCGCTTGTTGGGTCGTAGACCAACTTGTTCGTCGTGGCTGCTCCTGGAGTAGCTTCGTTGAAACCAGAAACGACGACAAACTCGCTCGCCTCGAACGTGCTGCCCAAACCCGCGAACACACCGCCCTGCTTCAAGCGGATCTTATCTTCGCCGGGGGTAAAGTCAGTGATCGTGTCTACGCCGAACTCGCCACCTGCAGCACTCGCGAAGTAGAACGTATCGCTGCCAGCACCGCCCGTCAGCACATCACTTCCTCTGTCCCCAGAGATAAAGTCATTGCCACCGCCACCATTGACAGTATCGTTGCCTTTACCGCCGTATAAAGACTCGTTGCCGTCGCCGCCGACGACAGTATCGCTGCCTTCGTTGCCGTAGAGAACGTTGCTGCCCGATCCGCCGATTACGATGTCGTTGCCCTTATCGCCGAGTAAGGTGTCATTCCCATCACCGCCATTTACGAGGTCATCCCCTTTACCAGCAAAGATCAATTCATCGCCGCTGCCGCCAGCCACAGTATCCGCGCCCGAACCAGAAACGATGATCTCGTTCCCGTCGCCACCGCCGATATTGTCATTCCCGCCACCGGAAAAAACGATGTCGTTGCCACCGCCAGCGGCGATGACATCAGCGCCCGCAAAAGTCTGGATGAGATCGCTGCCGGGGCCGCCGATCAATCTGTTATCGCCTTGGATGCCGATAATGGTTGAGCCACCGCCACCGACACCACCTGGTAGTGAACTTGCTGGTGTTGTTGGATTTGTTACCTGTGTCATTTACACTCCTCCTAAAAGATCAATCATTTTTCTACAATACACTTTTCCCTCCAAAGGGATTCAATAAATGAAACCGGACATCGGTTGAGACCCTAATTGACCCGGCTGCTATAAGCTGTCATGTAATTTAAATTGTCAGCAGCGAGCCTCGGAGCGCGAGTTGAATCCTGTATTCGTTGAGCAGCAAATCTCGGTTGTTTCCTGCTTTTGACTCTCGACTCCACCACTGCCTCCTCTAACACGAAAATATTCCACTTAAACGTTTGCGAGTTTACCATAATGACCGTCGGTGTGGCTAGTCATTATTAAAACAATAGCCGGAAGATACACAGAGACCATTTTTAATGGGAGTATGCTCTCAAGATTGAGAACTTGCACCGGGCCCGCGGGCACTGTCATCGCCGGAGAGTTCGATCGCCCGCAATGGGGCTGGAACTGAGCTGCGATTTCTTTTAAGTACACTGTTGTTGACTTGACTTTTGATTTTCGCCAATAGTTCCCCAGAAATCAAAATTTTTTAGCTGGCTTTGAAAGCAAGCCCTCGCACGCTGGAGGCCGCATTCAATCAAAAGTGCTTCCCAACACAGTCCCTGACGGACTTTTGAGCCTCATCACCTTGATGTTTCCCGCCAAATCCCTCACGATCAATGTAGGATTTTGGCTAAAAAACCCAGTTTTTCAACCCCTCTCCGTCATTTCAACCATGAGCCGCATCCATCCGCCAAATCCGACAATGCAGCGATCTTCTTTTGGTGAAGTTGGGATGAACGGTTGGCCGGTAGATTTGTGACGGTACTGTCACTATATTTTAGATTTTAGATTTTAGATTTTAGATTTTAGATTTAGTCCACAGATGAATCTGGGAACTGGAACTAGCATCTAAAATTTTGGGCTGCTGGCGACTCCTGCTCCAGTTATGGGTTGGCGCAATTGTAGGTATGGATAATTTACCTGTTTATAATGCTGAAGCCGTCAATTTTTTGATGGTATCTATCGGAGCAAAGGTAAAATTTTTACCTCGATACTCGCCGGATTTATCTCCGATAGAGTTGTCTTGGGCAAAAATCAAAGCGATTTTCCCTTCTCAAGCATATCCACCTTCAAATGTTCTTGATGAAGCGATTACTAAAGCTATTAATGCTTTTACTGATGAAAATGCTTGGCCATCCTTTCATCACTCTGGTCTCTTTTGAGAACCCATTAAACAGTTAATTTTTGTAGTAGATGCGATGGGCTCATCTCAATATTTGTAAAAACACTTCTTCTGGCTCCTTCTTTCTTCCTATTTCCTCCTGCCTCCTGCCTCCCAACTCCAATTTCTAGGTTGGCTGCTTTCATTGATGTGCTCCCCATTCGAGCGCTAATACCTCTGAGTGAAACTATTTACTTTTTAGCCCATAGTTTTTTACTAATTGTTGTTAACTTCGAGCTGATCGTTAACGATTAGCAAATTTTGCGAAATTTAATTCGGCATTAATTGAGAGAAAATCTCTACTATTTATTCCTAGCGGTGTGCTGCTAGTTGGGCTGGTGACGCGTTGGAATTGCTCTGGCTATCGTACCTGTAGATTTGAGCGTCACTCTCGAAAATATAATTGATGGAAGTAGCTGCATAGTATGCCAGCGCTAGCAGCGACAATAGATTAAGAACTCTATAAATTGGTTTCTCAGATACTTCGTTCATTTGGACTCCTACTTTTTATGAAATAACGAATTTGGATACCGTGACGGCGCTTTTTTTTAGAAGTTCCCAAACATCTCGCACCTCTAAAAAATTAGCTGGATGCCGTTATACACTCCTGAGACCCGATCGCCCAAAATAAGTCGTACTTGAGATTTGAAACAGTTTTTGTTGCCTATTTCATATTGCAGTCTCTGCCTTTAATTGTCTATCTAACTGCGGTAAGAGTTAGGCATTTGGGGCGCAATCGAACTCTACAATTTCCTGTTTAGAGCTGCTACGATTTGAATAAAGGGAGCTGGAAAAGGTTAAATGGCAAAGATCCTAGCTGTTTTTCCACGCCTCGCCAGGATTTTCCCACCTTCGATTAATGGTACGCAGTGGCCGGAGGTAATGAAAATTCTTAAGTTTGTCACCGGCAGGCGAAAATATGTCTGAAGTTATATTTTTACAAGCAACAAGCCATGTTACATTACATATGAATTTTGAGCTTGGTTGAGGTGGTAAATAATTTTTGGGTAAAAAAATGTTGTGGTCGCTGTCCGATAATTTGAGTCCGACAATTTTGCCTGAACAATTTTAACTGAGCCACACCATTAAATCACGGTTTGACAGAAGAAAATTGACAGAAGAAAATTAGGCATCAGTCGATTGGAGACTTCGGCGTGAGACGTTCAGCGAGGGCTGAGTCAATCTCGCTTAGTTGAACGATTGGAGATTTGAGATTTATTCCACAGATGAATCTGAGATCTTCAACAAGAGCCTAAAATTTTGGGCTGCTGCCGACTCCTGTGGGAAACTTGTATCCGTTTTTGGGCGCAGGGCGGTTTCATTCTCACCAAAAACATGAATTTTGTAGGGGTAGTGCCCCCGTGCCTACCCTCCCCATCAGTGCCCCCGTGCCTACCCTCCCCATCAGTGCCCCCGTGCCTACCCTCCCCATCGACGATTTGCTCGTGTTTCAGAGATTGGGGCAGCCACGGGGGGCTGCCCCTACAAGAGAATGAAACAGCCCTGGTTTTTGGGCGGGGTCAATCGATTTTAGATTTTAGATTTTAGATTTTAGATTTTAGATTGGAAGCATTGACTTGCGCGAGATAAATTCGGGGGCTCCTTTATCGGATACAGGTTTTTTCTTTCTCCACCGATGAATCCGGAGGCTTGTATCCTGGATGCTTGATTGTCAAAAAGCAGAAGGCAGAATTTGATAGCGGTCAAAAAATACTGTTTTAGGATTCAGCATTTTTATTGGATTCTACCTTCTAGCTGCATTTTTTTACAATTAAACAATATAAATTACTCGCTGCTATGAGCGATGCACGCCGAATAATTTATGAGGAGATCACCAACTATGTTGAAGCCAGTTACTTCCACAATTTATTATAATTATCGATCGCATTGAGCTGTTTGTACCACAGACTTTGTGCTGGTAATTTGCAAAAGGGATAGGGGCAGAACAACAGGCCAAAACAGAGGACCGATTATTAAGGCTATCCAAGATATCACGTCTGTTTTAGATGTGGCAGTATCATTCCAAAAACTTTTGAACCAAACAAGAAAAACGATTAAGGCAATCGAAAAGTAGCTCATCATTATCATTTTTTTACCTGCCTGCCTATAGATGGGATAGGAGTATTTATAAATATTGTATCTCAGGGTGTGGCTCGCCGATCGCAACTTTATGGCCTGAGCTGCAAGCTGCAAGTGTCTAAAACCCAAAGTTTCACAGCTATCCGAGTCCATAGCCTGCGATGTTGAGCGGACTTACTCCCGCTGCGCGGCGGTCTTGGGAACTCAACGCCTTGCCTTCAGGGCTTTTCGAGGTTTTGTCAAACCTTGAGGCTACCACCCCAATTATAGCTTATGCGATCGAGGTCTTGGGTTTTCTGTGATTTAACTCACGTATACTGGCCGACTTCGGTCACAAATCGAGCCAAGAACGATCACACAGCTTACCCGACTGCAATCACCCTACTCTTTTCTCAAATGCTCGATATTATAATAGTCGAGTTCAACGAGATTTCATGCAAGCTCTGACTTTAAAATCTGATCGCGCGATCGCTGAACTGTTCTATCAAGTCACCCATTCAGGCAATCTGACTCGCAGTCAAAGCCACGGATTGCGCGAACTCTGCCAAAGCGCTCTCAGCGAAGACGCCAGAGATGCAGTCAACCGCCTGCTGCACGCCATCCGCCGCGGATGGGTCAGGATTTCCGATTAGTCCCCTCACACAAGAAGTTGAGATGAGTATTTCTACTTTCTCTCCTGTCAAGCTTTGCCAACAATAAGATTGAAGTGAGTAGGTCGCTCGATTAACCCTCTCCAAAAAAAATTGTACTGCGATCGAAAAACTCGAACCCGGTTTCTTGAAGAAGCCGGGATTTTTGATTTGCAGCAGCCAGTCGATTTTAGATTTTAGATTTTAGATTTTAGATTTTAGATTGACTTCACAGATGAATCTGGGAGCATGAACAAGAGCCTAAAATTTTGGGCCGATGGCCGCTCCTCTCGGAAACTTGTATCGGCTTTTGGGCGGGTTATTAAGTATATCCACGGAACAAAGACCACACCAAGAAACTAGGTAAATGTAGGTAAAAGCGGGTTTATAAAGACCGTAAAAGTTTTACGTAGAATTAAGCCAAGCGATTTAGCTAGCAGTCATTAGTAAATCTATTAATAGAGAAATATTAAGAAATTTGTCACAGTCTCTTGACAAAAAGTAGAGATTTCGGGGTTGCCAAAAGCGAGAAATCGGGACGGGGTTGGTGTTTCCAGTTGCGGGGCTATCCTGGAAACATCCGCTCCCCAAGTCCGGCTGACACAAATCACTCATCAAGAGCCAAGCGATCACATTTACTCCCGTAGTTGAATCACATAAATATTGGGGAAATCAGTCAATACTGTCAAGAGTGAGTTCACAAAAAAAACACATGATGAAAACCCAAACGCTTTTACCTCAATTTACTATTGCAGAGCTAGTCTTTCAGGTATATCACTCCGGTCTGCTGACTCCCACTCACCGACAACAGCTCAAGACAGCCCTGTTAAATGACTCTCTTACCGAAGAAGATCAAACAGCCATCAACCGCTTGCTCCACGCCGTTCGCCGGGGCTGGCTGAAAGTTGTAGATTAAACTCGGTTCTAAATTTTTTGCCACTACTCTTTAAATGCACTGTCACTTGAAGGCAGAATTAAATCCCCTTAAAAAAATCAGGCATTAGCCTAAATGTAGGGTGCGCCACAAGCACCCTGCGGTTTTAACTTCTATTTTGTCAGCTTATTTAGTCAGAGATTGTGCCGTCAGGCATCATGGCCTCTCTCAGATTCGCTTCATTCAAATTTGTCCCGCGCAAAGAAGCTTGATGCAAGTTTGCTCCCCGGAGATTTGCTCCCTTAAGGGAAACTCCGCTCAAATCTGCTTGATGGAGATTTGCACAGCTCAAGTTAGCTCCGCTCAAATCGGCTCCCTTCAAATCAGCTTTTTCCAGATTTGCTTCCGTCAAATTTGCCCAACTCAGATTTGCTTGAGTTAGGTTAGCACGGCTGAGGTCAGCTTGTGTTAAGTTCGCATCGGTTAAATTTGCTTTGCTCAGGTTGATTCCGCAAAGCTTGACTTCTGTCAAGTTTGCACCTTGCAAGTTAGCGTTAACTGCATAAACTTGAATCAAAATTGCCCCCTGAAGGTTAGCATCTCTCATGTCTGCACCCCTGAGACTCGCCCCCGTTAAATCGGCCCCGCTGAAGACGACACTCCGCAAGATGGCTCCGCTCAAGTTCGCTCCCACCGCCTCGCATTCGCCAAAATTAGCGGACATGAGGTTGGCTTGGGAGAGGTTGGCTTGACTGATATCTGCTTGATACAGATTAGCTCTGTACAGGGTGAGACCGATCGAATTTGCACCTTTTAAATTAGCGTGACTCAGGTCAATATCGCGCAAATTTGTCCTTGAGATATTGGCATCGCTCAGGTCTACTTTGTGAAAAACCCGTTCTCCGGCTGCATACCGTCTGAGAAGTTCCTCTGCATCCATGTCATTTTCCCCAAAATAATTAATAATAGCTTTGATATTTCCATAATATTAGGCATGAGCGACCTTTACGTTTCTTGGTCTCAATACCATCGAAAAATTGAGGATTTGGCTGTAAAGATTGATGAATCTCAGTGGAAATTCGATCGCATTGTCTGTCTGGCGAGGGGAGGGCTGCGGGTTGGAGATACTCTGTCGCGGATTTTCGACAAACCTCTGGCGATTTTAGCGGCCTCGTCCTATGGTGGGGCCGAGGGCAATGTCCGGGGTGCGATCGAGTTTGCCCGCGATTTGACAATGGTGGGCGATAATTTGGGCAGCCGCATTCTCCTGGTTGACGATTTGGCGGATTCGGGAATTAGTTTGAACCAAGGTATCGCTTGGCTGAAGAGTCGCTACGGCGAGGATATTCAGGAAATTCGGACTGCTGTACTCTGGTACAAGGCTTGCTCTGTTGCAAAGCCGGATTATTATGTAGATTATTTGGCTGACAATCCTTGGATTCACCAACCTTTTGAAATGTACGAAAAGATGAGTGCGGCTGATTTGGCTGCGAAAGTTGGGAGTTAGTCTATAAAAGGCTAACATCTGGTCAATTTTTAATATGGTTTTGCCGATATTTTGCACTTTTTGGCATAGTCCGTCAGGGGTTGAAACCCCTGTCTCATAGCTAAAGTCCTCTGAAAGAGGACTGGATATTTATTAAGGTTTGGCAGTCGGTTTCAACTCTGATCTTGCACCATTTTCAGCAACAGGCTTTTCGGCCTGTTCCACAAAGAGTGAATGTTCTTGTGGAACAGGCCGAAAAGCCTGTTAAGCGAGAATGGTACAATATCTCAATTTCAACTGAGATGTTGCATCATTCTCAATGAGCCTTTTTTGGGCGGGCTAGAAGCCCAACCCCTACTCCCCACAAGAAAATTAATTCTTTGTGGAACAGGCCGAAAAGCCTGTTCATAAAAAGCTTATTGAGAATGGTGCAACATCTCAATTTCAACCGACTGTCTTCTATGAGACGGGGAATTAATTCACTCCTAGGACTTGTGGGTAAGTGCAAGTCTGCTGATACAATTAGCGAACCGAAAGAATTCGATCGCCCAATTCCATACTATCTGCCAAAACTTCCTGCCGCGCCCACCTATCCGCCGCCAAAATATCGTCTAAACCAGGACTTTCACAGTTATCGGCTTGATGTTTGTCGCACGCCTTTTCAATCAGCTTGGGAATATCCAAAAACTGAATCTTCTCCTGCAAAAATAGCGCTACCGCCTGTTCGTTTGCCGCATTCAGCACCGCAGGCATCGAACCGCCCGCACGTCCCGCCGCATAAGCCAACTGCATACAAGGATACTTTTCGTGGTCGGGTTCTCGGAAAGTCAAATCCCCAGCTTTTACCAAATCCAGCCGTTCCCAATCTGTATGAATTCGCTCCGGCCAAGACAAAGCATAAAGCAGCGGCAAGCGCATATCCGGCCAGCCCAATTGCGCTAAAACCGAGGTATCTTGCAACTCAATTAACGAGTGAATTATGCTCTGAGGATGGATGACAATATCAATGTCGTCATAATCCATTCCGAATAAGTAATGAGCCTCGATGACTTCTAATCCTTTATTCATCAAAGTAGCAGAATCGATCGTGATTTTCTGCCCCATCGACCAATTCGGATGTTTCAAAGCATCGGCTACTGTTACTCCTGCTAATTTGTCGATCGGCAAATCTCGAAAAGAACCCCCCGAAGCGGTGAGAATAATTCGCCGCAACCCGCCAACCATAACACCTTGCAGGCACTGAAAAATTGCCGAATGTTCCGAGTCTGCCGGCAATATTTTAACGCCGTATTTTTCGATTAAGGGGTTGACAACGGGGCCCCCTGCGATTAATGTTTCTTTATTGGCTAAGGCAATATCTTTGCCTGCTTTGATAGCCGCAATTGTTGGCAGCAAACCGGCACAGCCAACTATGCCCGTGACGACGGCTTGAGCGTCGCCGTATTGGGCAACTTCGACAACGCCTGACTCGCCAGCAAGTAAAATAGGTTGAGGGTCGATGTCTGCGATCGCCTCCTTCAATTCCAGTAATTTATCTTCGTCGCAAACCGCGACAATTTCCGGTCGAAACTGGCGAATTTGCTGGGCCAGCAACGTTACATTTCGTCCGGCGGTTAACCCGACAATCCGAAATTGATCGGGGTATTGAGCTACAATATCCAGAGTTTGAGTGCCGATCGAGCCTGTGGAGCCGAGAAGAGTTATTGCTTTCACAATTTTTTAATGTTTTGTGGATTATTCTAATATTACGATTGCGGGGATAAAAATTAGTGGTTAACTATTGCGTGGAAAGCACATTCGATGGAATCATATTTTGAGTGACCGAAAGCATCCAGGATACAAGCCCCCGGATTCATCCGTGGGTCAATGCTTCAATTCTAAAATCTAAAATCTAAAATCTAAAATCGATTGACCACCTAGTGCCAGATTTCATGCAGAATAGGGAAAATTTTGCTGATGACCGTGAGGACATCAGTGTCTCGATCGCCGAAAATAGAGAGGAAGGTCGATCGCAGCTACCGTCGAGTTTGGTTTGGGCGATCGCTACTGCTGCAGCAATTTTCTTTTTGTGTAGCAGTTTACGGCACGCTTTATTCCAATCAACTGCTTTCGATTTGGGAATTTTTGACCAAGCAATTTACTTAATCAGCCAAAACCAAACGCCTTTTTCTTCTTTAATGGGGATTCATATTTTGGGCGATCACGCAGCGGTAATCTATTATCCGCTAGCTTGGCTGTACAAAATTTCCCCGGATGTGCATTGGCTGCTGTTGGTACAAGCAGTTGCTTTATCCCTGGGGGCTTGGCCTACGTGGAGTTTAGCGCGTTTGGCAGGTTTAAATCAAGAACAATCGGCTGCGATCGCATTGATTTATTTGCTCTATCCGGTGGTATTTAACATCAATTTATTTGATTTTCACCCGGAAGTAATCGCTTTACCCGCACTTTTGGCAGCAATTTTGGCGGCGCGTTTAAATAAAATTGTGTGGTTTTGTACCGCTATTGTGTTAGTTCTCAGTTGCAAGGCGGTTTTGTCCCTAACCGTTGTTGCTATGGGTTTCTGGCTGTTTTTTTCCGAAAAAAAGCAACGGTACGGGGCGATCGCACTTTTGCTCGGTGCAGCTTGGTTTTTGATAGCTTCCCAGAAAATAATTCCCTTCTTTAGCGGCAGCGAAGTCGCTGGAGTCGGGCGCTACGGCTATTTAGGGAAATCGGTACTAGAAATTATCATCAATCTCATATTAAAACCACAGTTAGTATTAGGAAAAATCCTTTCCTTTGATACATTCAAATATTTATTTCTCCTCACCTTACCTGTGATTTGGCTGCTCTTGCCATTTTCGGGCAAACTACGCCTACAATATTTAACAGCGCTAATTCCTGCCCTCCCTACCCTACTCATTAATATCCTCTCTGACTTGTCATTTCAACGCAGCTTAGCCTATCAGTATTCAGTGCCTGTAATTCCCTTTTTATTTTTAGCAGTTATCGCGAAGGAAGAAACAAGAAAGAGGGAAGAAAGAAAAGGCAACAAGGAAGAGGATAAAGCAAATAAGCAACATTTTTTAACATGGGTCAATCTGCCACAATTGAAAAACTTCCGAATTTCTCAACTTTGGCGGGGAATTCAATTGCCGAGAATCATGATAATGTGGTCGTTAATAATTTTCCTACTTCTGGGCGAATATAAAGATTTTTATCTGTACCTAAATAGACTAGATACCTGGCAAGCTACACGCGAAGCCGTCGCACAAGTTCAACCCCAAAGCAGTATTTTAACAGATAATAGACTTGCCCCTCACTTTGCCCACCGCCCCATAGTAAAATTGCTGTCACAAATTTCGCCCCAAACAAATTTAGCTGAATTTCAATACATATTATTAAACCTGCGCCATCCCTGGCCTGATACTGAAAAACTTGGTGATACCTTAGCAAATCAACTTAAAAAATCTCCCGATTTTAAATTAACTTATCAAAAAAACGAAGTTCTGCTATTTAAACGAATCCCTGATTAAACCAATAAAATGCTAACTTTAAAATCCCTAAAATTTCCTCCAGTATTTTTAATGATTGTCGTGACAACGATAGTCTTATTTACGGCCAGCAGCGCGCGGCACGCTTTGTTTCAGTCAACTGCATTCGACTTAGCAATTTTTGACCAAGCCATTTATTTGATATCCCAAAATCAAACGCCATTTTCCTCTTTAATGGCAATAAATATTTTGGGCGATCACGCTGCTTTTATTTTCTATCCACTAGCTTTACTGTACAAAATATATCCCGATGTTCACTGGCTTTTTTTAGTGCAAGCTGTTTCCCTAGCTTTAGGCGCTTGGCCGAGTTGGAGTTTGGCACGTCAAGCGGGATTAAACGAAGAGAAAGCAATTGCAATTTCAGGCGTATATCTGCTTTATCCCGCAGTATTTAATGTCAATCTCTTCGACTTCCACCCAGAAGTAATTGCTTTACCAGCAATGCTAGCAGCAATCTTAGCCGCGAGGCTGAATAAAACCTTGTGGTTTTGTGCTGCTATTGTATTAGTTTTGAGCTGCAAAGCCGTGCTATCTTTAACTGTGGCTGCGATGGGTTTGTGGCTGTTGTGTTTTGACAAAAAACGTAATTGTGGGCTCATAGCTCTATTTTTAGGCGCGGGTTGGTTCCTGGTAGCTACTCAGGCAGTTATACCGTATTTTAATCAGGGAAGAGAACACGCGGGAATCGGGCGATATCAATATTTGGGAAAGTCGGTTTTTGAAATTGCTATTAATTTAATATTCAAACCAAATCTAGTTTTAGGGCGTTTGTTTTCTTTAGATACTTTTGAATATTTAGCGTTATTGGTATTACCTATAATTTGGTGGCTGTCTCCGCGTCATCTGTCATCTTTAATTAGTGCTGTGCCGATGTTGGCGATGAATATTCTTTCCGATATTCCCGCTCAGCGGGATTTAATTCATCAATATTCTGTGCCGATATTGCCGTTTTTGCTGGTGGCCGTAATTTCCAGTTTAGCAGCTAGCAATCAGCAAAAGGGAAAAACAATATTTGAGAGATTGCCAATTCCTAATTATCCATTGCCTAGAGTCATGGTAATTTGGTCGTTGATTGCTTTCTTAGCTTTAGCGAAATACGGCTATTTTTGGACTATTTATTTAAAGGGGCTCGACACTTTGCCGGCTACCAAAGAGGCAATCTCTCTTGTGGAAACCAAAGGCAGTGTTTTAACAACTGCTCAGATTGCTCCGCACTTAGCGCACCGCCCTGTAGTAAAATTAACTCAGGCTAACACGCCGCCTGCAAATCTCGCAGAATTTGATTATGTATTGCTGAACCTCAGATATCCTGGCTGGATGAGCGATCGAGATTTTGTTAATAACTTAGTAACTAAACTAAAAAACACCCCTCAATTTCAACTAAAATATCAGCGAGACGACATATATCTATTTACTAAGAGTCATTAGTCAGCAGTCATCAGTCAACAGTTTAACTGGTTCCCAGGCTCTGCCTGGGAATCGATGTAAGCGAGGCTCTGCCTCGCTGGCGGAGGAAAATTGGAGGCAGAGCCTCCAGATATTTGTTACCAGGCAGAGCCTGGGAACCAGTAACAGTCAACAAATTCGCGCTAATCCTCCACTTTCAAAGCCCTTCTTGCCAACTTTACATAAGTTTTCACAGTTTCATAAGGCATTTCCAAATCAGCAGCAATATCAAACAAAGATTCCCCCAATTCCCGGCGTGCCAAAATCGTCGCCCAAGTTTCAGCAATCTCAGCAGCGCGACTTCCACCTTTACGCTTTCTGTGCGCCATAAACTTATTTGTCAATTCATCTATTCGCGCCGCCAATACGCTTTGTATCGATACTTCAGGTAGCGCTTCTGTCAACCATTGGGCTCGCGTTTGTCCCAATCCAAAAGTTGTTTTGTGGCCCGTGCCGCAGTAAGGCGCTAACCGCCCTAAAGCATAAAATAATTGTACAAAATCAGGATGATTGTGAGCCGATCGCCCTAGCCCAAATTCCACAGCCCCAGTGAATCCCGTTACCATGCCTTTTTTGCCCGCCGCTACCTTTTGCGACTCCAATTTGTGGCGGCTAATAATCGCATTTTCATCAATCCAATTCAAAAATTCTGCTTGGTCAAAATTTCCCCCCGAAAAGTTATTCCAGCGGCGCAAATAACTGTGAAAAACCTTTTCGGGAACTGGCAGAGGGAAGTGATGCCCTTTGCTACGAAAGCTTGTAGGAGTCACAAAACTAAGTTTGATGGTTGGCGAAAAAGGGGGTTCCGCTGTTAATAATTGCTGGTAAGTTGTGGGTGCAAAAGCAATATCCCAAGAGCGAATTAGCAGCGGAGCATTTCGCAAATCTATCTCTTGGGGCAAATTTTGCAGCCACTGACTCAGCCACTGCACTACAGGCTTTGAAAGTCCTGTTACGTACCAGCGATAAATTCGATCGCCCAAAAGCTGAAATTCTTTGCCACCGGGGAGCAAATCACCTTCCAATCCCGAAATAGTAAAGGCTTTTTCTGACTGTTCATCGTGCAAAAGTTGCGATAAATCCGGGTCAGTTTGGTGTACTTGACCTAAAAACCAAGCGTGCAAACCTATAGCATACTGCGCGTACAGATAGCTAGGAGCGCGGGGAGTCAATTCAAACACTAATCCGACTAACTCGGTGTCAGCCGGCCAAATCAGCCCAGAAGGAGGAGATTTTTTGCTGTGGGTGCGGTTCGGGGAAGTTGCCATCAGATGCCACTAACAGGGACAGGGCTGTGCTATCTTATCCGATTTTTATCCCCTTTGGGGGATGATTGTTGAGGGCCCTCGATCGCCCAAATCTTTTGGCTGCTTCAAAAACCGGGCCTGCCGCCAGTTTCCCGCACCCTCCGGGATAGACAAAAACCACTAAAAAACCAACAACCTAAAACTCAATCTTTGTCAAGGTTTTCCTCCTTGTAAGTAAACAGAAATATACAAGTGTTTAAAATCACATTCTGCGCTACAATTGTCAAAAGCTCGTAGCATCCTCAACTTCGATCCTAAACTATGAACACAACAGAAAAATCTAAACTCTCCAACGAAAAAACTTTGGAGGCGATGAAGAATTTCTCCGAAACCTACGCCAAGCGCACGGGAACTTTCTTTTGTTCTGAACCTTCCGTCACTGCTGTGGTGATAGAAGGACTAGCAAAACACAAGGATGAACTAGGTGCTCCCCTATGCCCTTGTCGCCATTACGAAGATAAAGAAGCCGAAGTAAAAGCCGCCTACTGGAACTGTCCCTGCATTCCCATGCGCGAGCGCAAAGAGTGTCACTGTATGTTATTTCTGACGCCAGATAACGATTTCGCGGGAACTACTCAGGAAATAGGAATGGATCAGATTCAAGCTGTCAGAGACACTATGTAATCGGTTAAGTAGGCGGTCGTGAAAGGGCAGTAGTTTTGAAAAGAGGTCGTTAGTTTTCCTATTTTTAAGACTTAGCTATTTAACAAAAATCGATCGCCGCCTACTCAAACACACATCCGCCATCGAAAATCCCCAATCCCCAATCGAATGACAGAGGAAATGCCGATCGAGTTTTGGCAAGGTATCGAACAGTTTAACAGCCAAGAATTTTACGCTTGTCACGATACTTTAGAGGCTTTGTGGATGGAAGCCGGCGAGCCGGAAAAAAGGTTTTATCAGGGAATATTGCAAATTGCCGTCGCGCTTTATCACTTAGGAAATCAAAACTGGCGCGGTGCAGTAATCTTACTGGGAGAAGGAATAAATCGGCTCAGTTATTATCAGCCGAGTTATGCCGGAATTGCCGTTGAAGACTTGCTCGGACAAAGTGCTAAACTTTTGATCGCTTTGCAACAAGCAGGGCCGGAAAAAGTAGCAGAATTTGTGCCTTTATTAACAGGTGCAGAAGTTGCAGGCTTGCAATTGCCACGAATTATCAAAGTAGAAGGTGAAACCCGATTGAGAAAAGGAGATTCCAACGGTAGGTAAGAAGGGTGGGAAAATCGCGGTATTTTCAGGTTATACCATATGTTGTACGGCAGATGCGATACAATTATAAGTTGTGCTGCTTAGGTTGTTGATTTCAGTAGTTTTGAGGTTGCCTTTAAGCGGTTTCCATCAAGTTTAAAAAGTATGGATATAGTTGAATTTCGAGGCATTTCGTTTGTTGTAGCGACTCCACCGCTACAGCCCATCTCTATTCAAGATTTATCTGCGATTGAGGATTGTCTAGGCTTTCTATTTCCGGAAGATTACCGTGCGTTCGTGAATACATTAGGACTGGGCGAAACCGACCTGAGCATAAGAACACTTCCTCCACAGGAAATTTTGGATAGCTATCTTAGTGAGGTTCGTGGTAGATTGTCTGGGGACTGGTTCTGGGCTAAAAATCCCGATGTACTTACACAAGCTCAAGCTATTGAGTGTGTCCCATTCTTTGATAGCCCTAACGGTGACGATATTCTGTTCCATCCATCTGACCTAAATCGTTGGTTCATTTTGCCTCATGAAGGAGAGGAAGCCATTGTTGTTCACTCTTTTCAGGAACTATGTGATTTCTATTTGCGAAGATCTAATGATTTGCAATCTCCCTATAAGTTCTACGGTTATGATGAGATCTGAAAAAAGGTGGGAACGATCGCCACACAATAACGCTCATGCACACCAACCCCCGAAAGTTGATCGGTTGTGATGCAAAGTCTATCTGCGGTGTGCGATGGACAACGTTGCATTTTTCACCGACAGGTGAAATGCGATCGCGCTAGGGATGCGGAGCATTATCGCCCGCAACTTCGGACGATCGATCGCCAGCTTTCCCTATCCTAGAAAAATACAGCCCCCGCCAATGCTCAAATGAGATGGAAACTATTTTAAAGAAAGAACCTAATAAATCAAAATTTGATTTATTTTGCCGAACTCACTGCGGACAGCTAATGCCTTAGTACCTAGAGAGGTTATCCGTAACTTCCCGATGCGAGCAACCGTCAAAAAACTTGCAAATCCAGCAAATCAGCCAAACACGTCGTGAAAATGCCTATTGTCTTGCTACGATAATTGGTTGACGCTCTCGGGCAGGTCGATCGACAAGTCCGAAAGTCTTTCCGACCGTTAAAATAACATATTTAACTGATAAGCTGTTGTGCATCTAATCTCCATCAAGAAAAGTGTCCCGGTTGCCGTGTCCGCCGTCCTTCACTCAGTCTCAACAGACAAGTTAAATGCTCCCGGTAGCTGATCTGTCAGTGTCAAAACTGGAGGTAATGCCCTTCAGCAATTTTATAAATTTTGAGGCTTGTAAGCTATGATGCCCTCCGCTAAACTACTCAATTCCCGAATATTCAAAGGATTATCGCTGCTGTTGCCCCTCACTCTGGCAGGCGCGATCGCCTCTCCCACCTATTCGCAAGCCAACGCGCCCCGCACCCTCAGCGTGCGATCGGACATTCAAGAAGCCGACTCCAAAACCGGCATCGTGACAGCCCGCGGCAACGTCCAAATCAACTATCCAGCCCGCCAAATACAAGCAACTGCGGCTCAAGCTCAATACTTCAGCCGTGAGCGCCGGATTATTCTCAGCGGAGATGTTTACGTCTTGCAGCAGGGCAACAGCCTGCGCGGCGAAACCATAACATACCTCATCGACGAAGGGCGGTTTATTGCCCTGCCAGACAACCCAGGACAGGTAGAATCTGTTTATCTGGTTGCCCCGGAACAAGATGCGGCAGCCCAAAATACATTGGGCTCCCCACGTCCAACTACAGCCCCCCGGTAACAGTGGCTTGCAGCAGCGAAATTTCGCCTCAGCCAAAACATACTACTTGGGATAGATGCGAAATTTCGTCTTTATAAAACTCACCAACTTGAAAAGGTAAAATTTAAATTAGAGACTCGATCGCACAATGCTGCAGTCTGAAATTGAGCTTGTAGAGGTTGCCGGGAGCGAAAATGAAAATTGTACTCGAAAATATTCACAAATCCTACGGAAAACGCAATGTAGTTAGTCGCGTCAACCTGTCGGTAGCCCAAGGAGAAATCGTAGGATTGCTCGGCCCCAACGGTGCCGGCAAAACCACCACATTTTACATAGCAACCGGATTAGAAAAACCAAATCAAGGCACCGTTTGGCTCAACGATTTAGACATCACTAAATTGGCGATGCACCAGCGAGCACATTTGGGAATTGGCTATCTCGCTCAAGAAGCAAGCATTTTCCGAAACATGAGCGTGCGCGACAACATTTTGTTAGTCCTAGAACAAACTCAAGTGCCGCGCTGGGAATGGCGCGAGCGAGTCGATTTCCTATTGCAAGAATTTCGCTTAGAAAAAATAGCATCCAGTTTGGGAATTCAAATATCGGGGGGAGAAAGGCGACGGACTGAACTAGCCAGAGCATTAGCCGCAGGGCGAGACGGGCCGATGTTCCTATTTTTAGACGAACCGTTTGCAGGCGTCGATCCGATCGCCGTAGACGAAATTCAAACCATTATTGCTAAACTGCGCGATCGCCAAATCGGCATCCTCATCACCGATCACAACGTCCGAGAAACCCTCGAAATTACCGATCGAGCCTACATCATGCGAGACGGCCAAATTTTAGCCTCCGGGGCTGAAGAAGAACTCTACAGCAACCCTTTAGTGCGACAGTATTACTTAGGTGACAACTTCGTGCGATAGTCTTTTGAAGGCATTCAGCAAACGGCAGAATTTTAGATTTTAGATTGAGGAGCAATCTGCGAGAAAGCGCCACTATGAAAATAGCAATATCCAATTCTTTGAATCCCATCAACTGGCTGCCGAGAATTTCAGTAATGGACTGGTACATTACCAAAGAACTAATCGGCCCATTTTTATTTGGCGTCGGACTCTTTACATCCGTCGCCGTCACAGTTGGAGCTTTATTTGAATTAGTCCGCAGAGTAGCAGAATCCGGCCTCCCCTACGGCGCAGCCATAGAAATTTTTCTCCTGCAAATTCCCTACTTCGTAGTATTGGCTTTCCCCATGTCAATGCTGCTAGCAACCTTAATGGCCTACAGCCGAATGTCCAGCGACAGCGAACTCATCGCCCTCCGCAGTTGCGGAGTTAGCGTTTACCGATTGATACTGCCTGCTGTGATAATGAGTTTAATTGTTGCAGGCTTCACCTTTGCTTTGCAAGAGTTAGTTGTACCCGCCGCCAGCTACAGAGCTACTGTGACTTTAGACAGAGCCCTGAAGCGAGAAAAACCGATATTTCAAGATAGAAATATTATCTACACAGAATTTCGCAAACCAGAAAAAGGCGGCGACGAAACCCTGGCCCGCTTTTTTTATGCAGAACAGTTTGACGGCCAGCGAATGAAAGGTTTAACAATTATCGATCGCTCCACCCCAGGCCTCAATCAAATCGTTTCTTCAGAATCAGCTACTTGGAATCCCTCAGAAAATACTTGGGATTTTTTCAACGGAACCGCTTATATCGTTGCTCCTGACGGGTCTTACCGCAATATAGTTAGGTTTCAACACCAGCAGTTGCAACTCCCCCGCACGCCCTTAGATTTAGCTGCTAGAGCGCGGGATTTCAAGGAAATGAACATTGCCCAAGCTTTAGAGCGTTTGGATATCATTAAAAACAGTGGCGACGAACCGCAAATTCGCAAATTAAAGGTGCGAATTCAAGAAAAATATGCTTTTCCTTTCGTGTGCATGGTATTTGGTATAGTGGGAGCCGCTTTGGGAACTCAACCGCGCCGCTCCGGTCGAGGAACGAGTTTTGGTATTAGCGTAGTTGTGATTTTTACTTACTATGTATTTTCTTTCATCACCAGTTCTATGGGCGTGAAAGCTGTTTTGACTCCGATTCTTTCGGCTTGGCTGCCGATCGTGTTTGGCTTGGGAATCGGGGGATTATTGTTGGTGCGGGCCGCTTCTCGGTAAGTTTTACCGATAACATTGGGAATTGGTAATTGGGAATTGGTAATATCGTTTTAGTGGCCGCACTTCCTTCATTTAAGGATTAGCAAAAGTATTGATTTCGCCACCCCCAATGTAGCGTCCCGGAGCCAGAGAGCGGGGTGTAGCAAAAGTTTGAGGTTGAATGGGCTGCACGCCCTGATTGGTGTTTTGGGGAACAACTCCAAAGTTAGGCTGCTGCGGCAAGTTAAGCTGACTCGGTGGAGGTGTTTGAAATTGAGAATTCGCTGAATTGGGAGAGAATTGAGGGCTAATTATCTTGCTGCCCCCAATCACATTCGGAAAGGGAGATTGACCGACATTTGGAAGTAAAGGTGTTGGCGAAGGTATGGCTACGGGAAGTGCCGCAGGTTGAACTTCAGGTGCGAAGCCGGAACCAGATAAATTAGTTTGGTAGGGATTTTTCGGCAAAGCCACCGGTGCAGCCGCTGCATTAATTTCGGGGAGGCTGGGTACTCTGGAATTTAACCCAGCAAATGATTCAGAGACTGTAGCTGTCGGTTTTAAGAATTCTTGAGATTCGTTGCTCACAGTATTTGTCGGAGCCACAAGTGGGGGAAGTGCTGTGGGAACATTCACAGGATTTGCTCCACCTTGAGCTGTAGCGGTCGTTGGGAGCAAATTTGTCGCATTTACAGCAGCCGGATCGGAAGCAGGTCGATCGAGCAATGTAGCCGAGTCTGCAGTTTTCTCACCTGAAGCCGCTGTTGCCGAAGTGTTAGCAACAACGTATTTTTTCATAGCTGCTTGCAGCGGACTCAAAGGCAGAGAATTTTCCTTTTGTTTATCTGAATTAGCATCACTCGACGCCTGCGATAAAGTTGCTTTCGCTGTACCTCCAGACTCAGGCTCGATCGTTTTTATCCCAGAAGTCAGTCTCCCACTGCCCGATAAACTCAACGCTGATGTTGCGTTTGAACTGGGCAAGCTGGAATTTTGGGGGTTATTGTTTCCGGCCTCGACAGCAGGATTTGCTAAATTTGGCAAGGGGGAAAATCCGCTGCTTCCTACCCGCTTGGGGGCTGAAGATGGCTCAGGAGTTTCTAACTCCCGATCTCGAAGTTCCTCGAATAAACCTTTGCTTTTTACTACTGATGAATTTAACAAGTTCAGTTCAGAAGCAGTAGAGCCATTAAACTGATTGACTAGCACTGGTGAGCTGTCGATTTCAGCAGCAATGGCGGTATCTTCAGCAGATAGTCCCGATAGCGAAACTGGATTGTTTGTGGCTGGTTCTTCTTCGCCATCTATGCTCAACCTTTCTGGATTTACCGAGACCTCCCAGATAAATAACCCCCCCGCACACAGCACGGCTAACGGAGCCCAAACCGCCGGTTGGGTCCAGTGGCGCAACCGCGCTATTAGATAGCGGACTGATGTAGGAAATCGCTTAAAAATTGACATAGTTTTGCTTCCTTCCGAGCGTGCGGATTTAAAACTATTTTTCCTAGTCTACCACATCAATCTTGATTATTTTTGCAAGGCCGGGGTAAGTGCGATCGGGAGCATCTCGGTTTGGCTTTTACTGTCGGTGTGCGATCGTCCGGCTCGCTATATTTATAGACTTTGCTGTGCGGGACGGCTCGGAGTCCCAAAAAACGCTTTTTACTTTCTGCCCAGATGCTCCGAGTACGATCGAACTTTTGATTGAAAGTTGCGAAAGCTCAATGCAACAGGTGAAAATCCATAAAGCACTGGTAGAAATATGTCTGCCTTTCCTCCAATCAATGGGCATAAGATGATAAAATTGTATGGGATGCTGTGCCATGCCTGCCGAGTCTGTCAGCAGAGCGACCTCAAACCAAAATGTCTAACCAAAATGTCAAGGTAAAATTGGCAATTGCCCAGAACAACACGAATAGGAAAGTTGAGAGTAAATTGATGAAAAAAATAGTAGAAGTATTAGCAAATCGGGAAGAATTAATAGATCGATCGCTCAGGATTGTCCTGTCAAAAATCTCAGAAGCCATAGCAGAACGCGGAGTTTGTACGATCGCCGCAGCGGGCGGAAGCACACCCGAACCGCTCTACAGAGCGATCGCAGCCCAAGACCTGCCGTGGGATAAAATTCACGTGTTCTGGGGCGACGAACGCTACGTTCCCTCAGAACACCCAGACAGCAATCAAAAAATGGCGAGCCTCGCGTGGCTCGATCGAGTGAATATCCCCGCCAGCAACATCCACCCCATGCCCACAGCCGCCGGCGACCCCGCAGCCGACGCTGCCGCGCACCAAACCGAATTGCAGCAGTTCTTCAAAGTATCCGACGGCGAGTTTCCTGCCTTCGACATCATTTTATTGGGCATAGGAGACGACGCCCACACAGCCTCTCTATTTCCCGGCACAGCAGCCTTGCAAGTCCGCGACGCCCTAGTAACTGTCGGCAACAAAGACGGTCAACCCCGCATTACCTTTACAGTCCCCTTAATCAACCGGGCCCGGTGCGTCATCTTCATGGTCGCAGGAGCCAGCAAACAACCCGCCCTTGCTCAAATTTTTGCCCCCGCAGCCGACGAAATGACTTATCCAGCCAGACTCGTTCAACCAGAGGGCGAACTTTGGTGGCTGCTCGATGCGGCTGCTGGCTCCTCCGTAAAATAGCCGACAGAGCCGCCAGCGTGCCAAAACAGTCAGCATTCATTATCACTAACTCAATCTTGCCCATCACAGCTAACGTCACAGCGTCAGCTCAGTTGCTAGTATGAGCGAAGCAATATAAGAATTGTGGCGGTTAAAGTTAAAATTTGACCATATACACGAGTATTTTTATGAGGCTGATTTAAAAATCTGGCCGATAGCAAGGAGAAATCGATGATTGTCTGTCCCAATTGCAATCACCAGAACCCCGACGGGGCCAGCCAGTGTGAGGCTTGCTACACGCCTTTACCTGTTACCGCAAGTTGCTCGAACTGCGGTGCAGCAGTTCAGACAGATGCAGCATTTTGCGGTCAGTGTGGCTTTAACTTGCGTCCGGGTTCCATAGTTCCAGAAGTTGAGGTGACAGTAACGTCCCCCTCGCCTGTAGGCCCCACAGTGGTATCGTCACCGGCGCCGGATTTAGTGCCACCCGAACCCCTGATGGCAATGGAACCTCTAGTTACCCTGAATAAGGGGCTCAACTTGGAAAAAACTACCGCCAGCATTCCGACTACTCCAGATCCCCCGCCTTCGCCCTCGGTTCCTGTTACAACTGAATCGGTGGCAACACCAGTAAATATCTCTCCTCCGGTTCCGGGCCCACAGCCAGCAGGTGTAGCTAAAACTCAACTGCAACAGCAGTCTGCCCGCCTGTTACACGTTCAGACAAATACGCCGATGGAATTGCCTCACAGTCTGTCTGTGGTTCACATAGGCAAGCCAAATGACTTAGTACCGCCGGATATTGATGTTTCGGGATTTGCTAATTCTGAGATAGTTTCTCGGGTACACGCAAATCTCCGGGTGGAGGGAGATGCTTGCTACCTAGAAGATGTAGGCAGTTCCAACGGCACTTACGTCAACAATACTCCGCTACCCAAGGGAAACCGCCACCGGTTGCGACCGGGAGACCGCATCTCTCTGGGCAAAGGAGACCTGGTTACGTTTTTATTTCAAATCTCTTAGAGCGAGTTTGGATTGGGCGATCGAAAGTCTAAAATCTAAAATCGCATCTTGAGGCGCTCTACCAAAACTCAATGCTGCCAATGTGATTAAGCTGACCTTGCTACATCCACTCCAGTCTATACCCGTCCGCAGTTGGATCTTTGAAGACGAGCAGGTCGTCCGGATCGGGCGCTCGACCGAAAACCACGTCGTTCTTTTTAGCGCTGTGGTTTCTCGTCGCCACATCGAATTGCGGCGCAGCGGCATAACTTGGGAACTGATCAATTTAGGTACCAACGGCACTTACCTCGATGGTAAGCCGATCGCTAAGGTTCCCATTGTGGACGGTCTGATCGTTCACTTGGCTCGCTCAGGGCCGAAAATTCAAATCAACGTAGGCCCGAATCAGTCCTCTGTCCAGTTAGGACAAATTACCGTCAAGCCCAGGGAGGCTAAGGAAATTCACGCTCCCTCGGGCGGCGTGCACATTAGCACGATTCCTGTTCCCGACCACAAAGAAGTTGGCACTTCCAGGGAAGAGGATGAGTTAACCGAGGCAGATCATACTCGCCATTATTCGGAAGAAGAATATTAAATCGGCTTCTTTGGACGATCGACATTTTTCAAAGGCGGCACTCAGGAGTTTATTTATGAGTACATCACCACAAATTGTTAGGCGCAGCGAACTGCTAAACCGCCGCACCATCGACCGCAGAACGGCGGAAGAGGTCGGCAGGGTAGATCGGGTTTGGCTAGACGCTCACTCCCAGCGGGCGATCGGCTTTACTTGCAAGTCGGGACTTTTGGGCAGTAAAAAAACTTGGTTCGCTTGGGCGCAAGTAGATACGGTGGGGGAAAATGTTTTTGTCACCATTAACCCGGAACTGCCGGAACTTCATCAGCCGGAACAAGCTGTTTGTCCGATCGGGCTTGAGGTACTCACGGACGCTGGGAATCGGGCAGGTGCAGTGGTTGACTACCTATTTGATGTCCGCACGGGTTCAGTCACCCATTACCTATTTAAATCGAGCGGGTGGCGCGGTGTTTTAGACGACATTTACTTGTTACCTGTGGCAGCTATTTCGACCATCGGCAGCAAGCGGGCGATCGTCTCTGAAGCTGCTGTATCGGAACCCGTGCAGTACGCGGAGGGACTGCACAAAAAAGTCGGTCTGGTAGCAGAGTTTTTACACGAAGATTTCGACAGAACTCTCAAAAATGTGGCAGGTGTGAAGCGAGGCGCTCAAAGTCTGGCGGAAAAATTCCAAGATAAAGCTCTAGAAGTCAGGGATGTAGCTCAAGAAAAAGTTGCAGAGTTGAAGCGGCAAAGGCAAGAATCTGTCCGACCAGAGCCGAAACCGGAGCCGCCTGAGTCAGATTTGAGCTGAAGTTTGGCCTTCCCCCTGGCCGGGGGACTAATTGCCGAGCGCATTTTGGGGCCGCGCGCGCGAGGAAGGTCGATCGGTATTTTCGCTATGAGAGAGTGATGCGTTGTCGCTCAAAATTCCAGTGCTGCTCAAAGCATTGTATTTTAAAGGTATCGCATCAATAAGGAAAATGTTAGCAACTCAAAATGACCTATGCTGTTTGATACAACTCACATCTTGCACCATTCTCCAGAACCGGCAAGATGCCTGTTCCACAAAGAGTGAATTTTCTTGTAGAACAGGCATCTTGCCTGTTCCTAAACAAGTAATTGAGAATGGTGCAACATCTCAGATACAATCAACAAGTATTTTATCTAGAGACCCCAGGATTAATAATTGGTTAACTTCTTTCTTTATAAACAGCAAGTCGTTGAGCAGTGACTGTGGCCCGATCGAGAACTCGAATCAGCGGTGCAACCATCGCGGGTATGAGTTAAATTCTCTGCTTCATCAGCGGGAAAAGGGTGATGAAGCCGATCGAATTGAGCGGCTCGCCCATCGGCAGAATCGCTCCCTCACAGACCAAATTAATCAAGCGGTTAAAACTGCTGTCCATCATTGGGAAGTTCACCCGATTAATAACATCGTGTTTGGTTGTTACCGAGTACCGCAAAAATTTGCGCCTGCGCCAAAAGCTAACCGTCAAAAGTTGCTTCACCCTCAAGCAGCCAAAAGTTCGACTTTTCCGGCAAATAGAGGGAATCATGGCGCACTGATGACGGCTTTAAAAATCCAAATTTTTGCAGTTTTCTCCCAAAAAATCTCTCTGGAAGTATCCCCGTTTCTGTCTGGCGGTGGAGTGTCAAAACATCAGTGATTACCTTAACTCTTTTACATCCTATCCAGTCTGTCCCAGTTCAAAGTTGGTGTTTTGAATCAGAACCGGTGGTTCGGATCGGTCGATCGAACGACAATGATGTAATTATTTACAGCGCTGTAGTTTCCCGCCACCACGTAGAACTGTGGAATCACGCTCATGGCTGGGAAATTATTAATTTTGGTGCTAATGGCACTTATGTAGATGATAGACCGATCGCTCAGGTGTCAGTTGTGGACGGGATGACAATTCGCTTGGGCAATTCCGGGCCAAAAATCAGGATTCGGGTGGCCGCAACGAATCAACCGGGCAAAATAATCAAGCCACCGCAGCGCGAACTCCGCCCAAAGGACGAAGTTTCAAAAGACAGGTCAACTCCTTTGCCGGGGGGCGTGGGAATAATCGAAGACGATGAACTTGGAGGGATCACTCAAATCGATCTTGACTGACCCGCAGCTATCTATCCCTGCTGGCTAGTTCCCACAAAGCGACCGATGCCCAATTCCAGGGTCTAACTAATAAATATTGTGGTAAGTGGTCTGATTTGTGGCTAAATATCCCTATACATTAATTAACAGCTTCTCTAGTAGGATTTCACCCTTCTAAAGATAAGATTGGGGGGATATCGATCGATCTTAGCTCACTTTCGCTGCTTGCCCAGCGGCGGTAATCTAAGAGCAACTGGTGCATCAACCGCTGTTTGACGCTCAGCAGTACGCTCTTGAGCAAAGCATTCCCCGTTGCTTCTAAAATGGGTTTGGGCGTCAGCCAAAACGGTGGCGGTAATTCTACTTGCACTTCCAAATCCGCTTTTCCCTTCAAGTATGCTACCCCGCTGCTTTGGTGTACACAAAGCTTTCCTTTGAGATTGAGAGCAAAGCGATCGTTGATATAACCCACGCCACGAATTTCGCAGGCGACGGACTCCAAATTGATGGTGCCATCCGACTGGGCCCACACCCTCATGTCTACTGTGGGTTGAATGCTCAGCATCATAAATTGTAACGGTCGCATTTTCAGGCGGAAACAGTCATCGTTTAGCTGTTCTGTGCGACTTTGATCGACAAGGGCATTCACCAGTCGCCTCGGCTGGCGCAGATAATGTTGAATGGGAACCCGTTCCTCTGGTACGGCGAGCTCAACGGATTGGGAAGCATTAAAGCGGGTATACATGAGAAAATATCAAAATATAGGATTCCTAAGCATATCTTAATAAACTATCACCTTTTTTAAGGTGACATAAGTTGCCCCCTAAGTCGCGTACCCAGCAATGTCATCCGAGAAATCACTGATAAAAGCTTTCGGGACATCGCTAATTTTTCATCATACTTCCTAGCTGATGAGAGTCAAGCAAACATTTGTAACCTAAAATTGCCTCTAAATGAAAATTTCGTTAGCGAAGCCCTCGAAGAGGATCGCACATCTCGGCCCTGTTGGTACAAATGCAGAAACAGCGGCTCTAGCTTATGTCAATTGGTTGAGCCTGAATACTAACTTGGAATGCACCCTGTGTCCTTATTCCACCATTTCTCAAGCGCTAGAGGCATCGGCCCTAGGGCAGGTTGACTATTCAGTGGTGCCCGTCGAAAATTCGATCGAAGGCAGCGTGACTGTCACCTTAGACACACTGTGGCGACTCGATCAACTCCGCATTCAACACGCCTTAGTTTTGCCAATTTCCCACGCGCTAGTGTCCAATGCTAAAAATTTTAACGAGATTCAAAAAGTTTACTCTCACCCGCAAGCGCTAGCTCAGTGTCAGGTATGGTTGGGGCAGTTTATTCCCTCAGCTCAATTAATTCCGGCCAATTCAACCACGGAAGCATTGCAATATCTGGAAGATACAAATGTAGCAGCGATATCTTCGCCAAGAGCGGCTGAACTTTACAATTTGCCAGTGTTAGCTCACCCCATTAATGATTATCCCGATAATTACACTCGATTTTGGGTACTCAGCAGGAGTTTTGGAGAAATCGCCAACGTAGAACCAGGGGATCACTCATCCCTTAAATCCCTTACCCAATCTGCTTCTAAGTTGATCCTCGATGCTTCACCGTCTAATTGCACCCATACCTCACTAGCTTTTAGCGTACCTGCCAATATGCCGGGAACACTGGTAAAACCTTTGCAAGTATTTGCCAGTCGCGGTATTAATTTAAGTCGGATTGAATCTAGACCGACTAAAAGATCCCTCGGAGAATATATTTTCTTTATGGACGTTGAGGCTAACGCCTGCCAAGCATTTGTTCGCTCGGCACTCGATGAATTAAAAAATCACACAGAAACTTTAAAAATATTTGGTTGCTACAATGTACTGTCAGTAGTATAATTTATTTTTAAGTAAAACTTAGGAGGCTGGCGAGATGAATGCGGATGAACTTCTCAAGCGATACGCAGCCGGAGAAAGAAATTTTCATGAAAGCAACTTGAAAGAGGCTTCTTTGCGAGAAGCTTTCCTAATTCATATTAATCTAGCCTGTGCGAATCTCAAGGAAATAAATTTTGCCCTGGCCAACTTAAGGGGGGCAAACTTAATAGGTGCCAAGCTCAAGAATGCCTGTCTGGTGATGACCAACCTAAATGGAGCTAACCTGAGCGGAGCCGATCTAACTTTCGCAAGATTAACAGGAGCTGACCTGATTGACGCAAACCTGAAAAAAGCCAACTTGAGCGACACCAAAATGATTGGTGTTAATTTGATCGGAGCAAACTTGGAAAACGCCAACTTGATGGAAGCAAACCTCCTAGATGCTTGCTTGGACAATACAAACCTTGAAAAAGCCAATCTAAGCGAGGCAAGACTGCGGGGAGCGAGCCTGAACAAAGCCGACTTGAGAAACGCTTTTTTGTGTGAAAGTAACCTTGAGGGCGCTGACTTGAGAGGAGCTGACTTGAGGGGTGCTAATTTGAGCGGGGCATTTTTGTGCGGCGCTAATCTCGAAGGAGCTAAGTTAGATGAGGCAATTTTAAGTGGGGCCATACATTTTTGCGTCAGACAAGTTTGAGTTCACGCAATATATAACCGGAGAATCCGACAACTAAGGGCTAAAAAATATACTATTGACTTGGCTGAAAGTGAAGTCTATTTGCTGCTGTACCTTAGCAAAATGAAGCTGCATCTTGAGGATCTCTTTCTTGGAATTAGCTTGAGCAATCTTACTTTCCAAAGCCAGCAAGTTGCGATTGAGAGTTTCTACTCGCACAGTTTGGTAGTCTAAGTCAATTTTTAGTTCTGCAGCCCGATCGAATTGAACCTGCTGGCGAACCACAGCTAGGCGGATTGAATTCTCATCCTGTGTCTGAAGAGCTAGCAAAGCTCGCTGCTGCCACTGGTTGGCTTGAGATTCAGCTTGATTGTACAGCCACTGAATCCGCAGTTGGGCGGAAATCGCACTGCCAACAGCCTGACGCAGTTCTTTGAGAGGTTCCTGAATTTCTAAGATTAATAGTTCCCAAAGATTCATCAGTTCACTGGTAAATTCTTCGCGTTCTACAGAGGCTACCAGTGCTTCTAATAGCAACAAATTTGGTTGCATTTGCTGCGTAATTGTCTCAAATATTAACTGGGCTTCGGACATTTGCCGATCGTAATTTTTTTCTGAGACTGCACCGGATGAGTGCTTTAATATTTTTTCCGTGCTGTCTAACTCAGCTTCTGCATCTGAACTTGAAGCTACAAAGGCCTGTAATTTTTCGCGGGCGATCGAATTCAGCCTTTGTCGAAGCAAATCGCAGGCCGCCCGCTGCACTGGCCCTGTTTCGCTTTGACAAATCTGGATGACTATTTTTAAGCCAGCATCGCCGTAATTCAAGGTCTCTCTCAGGGAGGCAATTCGATGTTCGTTGACAGAACTAGACAGCCGATGTTTAACTCCTGCTAGTCCGCCGAGCACTACACCGCCCACAGGAGGTGGCAGTTGACCGCCTCTAACTGCATCGTAGGGTTTCGGTTGGTCGTGATTTTCTAACACAAGCATCTAATTTAGAAACGGGCAAGATGCCCGTTCCACAGAATAATTTATTTTTGTGGAACGGGCATCTTGCCCGTTTCTAAATATTTGTGTAAAAGGTCTATTAATTCTCAATTATTTAATCTCCAATGCGAAAATCGAAAATCGAAAATGGTATGACTCTGTGTGATTCTTGCTTCCATGCAGGCAAAACCGATCGTACTTTTTGCCTGCCCCATTGACTACTTGAGGGTATCTTTAAGTACAGTCCTCGCGGCCAAGTGATTGCGAGTAGAAGTCAAAATTTCGGTTTCGCGTTCCAATCTCGCAGCAGTATCTTGCAATTCTAAAAGAGTTTGCTGTTCTGTCGCTGCGCCGTAAAGGTAGCTGGCTACCCAGTAGGACAATTCTGTAGGCAAACTGGGAATGTCTTCGGGCAGGTCGATCGGCTGATCCATTAATTTGCTGGAAAGGCGAACTACATCTCTCAGCAGTTGTTCGACATCTTTTCCCAAAGGTCTGAGGTCTTTTTGCGGCGGTTCATCTTCCATCCATTCTACTAGACCGACTAAATAGGGTTTTTCGCGAACGGCGTCGAGGACTCGGAACCGCTGCTGTCCGAGGGTCATAATTTTCATGCGATCGTCGGGGAGGCGCTGACAGTGAATCACTTCGGCGCAACAGCCAACGGCAGAGACTTTGTTTTGGTTGGGGTCCCACATGAGTACACCGAAACGCCGATCGCCCTCCAGAATCGTATTCATCATGATTCGATAGCGAAACTCGAAGATTTGCAGTGGGAGTGGTCTACCTGGAAATAGAACCACTTCCGGCAACGGAAATAAGGGGAGTTCGCGAACTGCTACAGAGGAAGAGGATGCCATTGTCGCTCAAAAGTGACGGTACTTGCGCTTATTTTTCTTACTTTAACTGATTAAAGGCAATTCCGGGCGGGGTGAGGGGCGATCGGGGGGAAATGCGACGCGGGCGATCGAGGCTTTGGGCTGATGCGTAGAATCAGAAACCGGGTTTTTTCCCAAAATCCTGGGTTGTTACCCACAGATTAGGTAAAAAACCCGGTTTCTTTGGGCTGATGCGTATGCCTTGCATAACTTATTTAGCGCGCTGGCGGTAGCTGGATTTCGATACCCAGTTTGTTGCCAACATCGATGGCCGTATTCGCAAATTCTGTGACACCTGCGATGCCAAATCCGATCGCCGCCGCCGCCGTTACAATAGCTTTTAAACTTTTATTTAATCTGTCTTTATTCCATTGGCTTTCCGGTTTCTGAATTTCGGCTTCGACATCTTCGATATCGATAATTAGATCGCCACGAACATCTTCAGGAAACTGCACGCAGGTTGCACGCAGAGATGCGATTAATTTCAGGATTTCTGCTGTATCAGCGTTATTAATTTGAGTAAATTGATTGTTTTTAACTTCAGCGTTATCGCTGTTGATAACACCAGCAGACATCGGGCCGTTGAAGTTGTTGGTTTTGGAAGAAGTTTCAGTCATTTTTTTACCGTCGATATTGATATTAAATTGAATGCTAGAATTATCTACCAAGTCAGGTCGATCGATTCCATAAATTCGCTCTTTTTCTTCCCATTGTTGCAAATTGTCGGGGAAATCTTCCATCAAGCGGCGCACCTGAACCATTTGATAAGATTTGTCGCATTCGATTTCGTAGCGATGGTTTGCCAAACGGCGGCGCAGCGCTTCAAAATCGTAGAGGTGAGGGTCTTGGCTGCCTTTGCATTGGTGACAATTGCAGGGGATGAGTTCTTGATATTTTAGGCGATTGTCGTAAGTAGCATGAATTTTCCAGATTTCGTGGCGGATACGGTCTAAAAGAAATTCTTTCCGCTTGCCAGAAACTCGAATGCGGATTTCTCGTTGGTGGTAATTCTCGATAACTTCGGCTTTAGCGTAATTGTCGGCGAGGATGACTCCATCGCGCCAGACAATATCCCCCCTACCCTTTGGTAAACCGGATTGAGGGCGGTAGATTAACAAGTGCATTTCTACGATGAAGCGGGTAATGATGCCTTTGGGTATGAAGTCGTATTCGTAGCGCAAAATCAGGTTATCGGCGTCATCCCAGGTGTAGTTGGGCGTTTCGAGGGGGAGAAGTTGCGGGGCGATATATTGTCCGGGTTGGCAGGGGATTTCGTAACACAGTTTGAAGTGTTTCATCAAGTGCAGCAGTTCGTCGTGCAAGTCTTGGTATTCCCTGTCGCGCCAGATTTGCTTGAGGTTTTCTTGGGTGAAGTACCCGTAGTTGGCGATGACTTCTGCGTTGTCGGTGACTTCTCCATTGTCGGTGACTTTTTTGTTGCCGATGAGTTTGTAAACAGCGTTGGTTGCCAATTCGGGACGGAGCTAGTCCCTAGGTAGCAAATAAAGGTTCTACCGAACCTAGTATGTAAAACTAACTAGCAAAATGCCAATGTAAGAAGCTCCTAAGAATAAAGTTGTCAAAATTTCTCAACCCATAGCCTTTTCTTTTGATGAGCTTTAATTTGTTATTAATTCCTTCCACAACTCCTTGAGTAGTCCTCCGATCAAAATACGCAATAATTTCTCCAATCCACCTAATAATTGTCCCACAGCTTTTGGGGAAAACGGAAATTGCATCTTTTAACCAATCACTTAAACTCAATAATCCTTCTACCCAATCTTTTGGGGCTTCAAAAATTTGTCTAAACTCTTCTTTCATTTGATGCATTTTTTGTAATGTAGGAGCAACTTTTTTGAGTGATTCTAACTGCTCTTTTTCGAGGTCAGTGAGATCCTCTTCATTTTTTAGTAAGACATATTTACTTTTTTTTATTCCGGAGAGTAGTCGCTCTTTTTCCGAGTTATTTTTTAAGGCAACGGCTGCTTCCTTAATCTTTTTTCTAGCTCCATCTAATTCTTCATTTACTTGCTTCATAACATGAAATCTATCGACCACAACTTCTGCTTGTGGCATTAAAGCTTCTGAGACATTTTTATAAGGTTTCCACATATCTATACTGCAGGCTTCTATTTGGTCTAAAACCTCTTCTCCCCAGGCTTCTAGGTATTTTTGTATTTCCACTTGAGTTCGATTTTTGACCATTCCTACTATAATTTTTTTATCGATATCTACTAAAACTACACAATAATTTTTCTGTCCTTTTACTACAGCAATTTCATCAATTCCTAGCCTTTTTAATCCTGATGGTTTTTGTCTGAGCAATTCCTTTCCCCATTCTTTTAACATGGTTTCTATTTCTTGTTCGCTGACTCCATTCCTTTGAGCCACATTTTTAATATCGCTTTCTAATAATTCTGACAAAATCTTTGTTTTCAACCTCTCTGTATAGGTTCTAGTTTTTTTAACAAATTCTAAGTCTTCACTAAATTTTTTTGGGCAACCTTCACACCTCATCTGACGGCGATTTACTTGTAAATATACTTTTTGCTCTCCAAACGGCAAATCCCTCACTACATAATAATGATTTTGAGGGAGTTTATCAGTTTTCTGACCACAGTCGGGACAAATGGCTTTTTTGTTGTTATTATCTAAGTAAATCGTGATTCCTATATTTTCAATAATCTGATAACTTTTGACTGTCACTCCCTCAATATTAAGGAGTTTCGTCATTAGATGAAGTTGAGGATTGGAAGCCATAGGTATAATTTTTATCTTAATTTCTCTAAAATTTAACTTTATTATACTACAAAAAGCCCTGTAAGTCAATATATAACTGCTTTGCCCGCGCCTAATGTTTATATTTTATAGTTAATTTTTATAAAAATTATTAACTTTTTTACATAGTAGGTTCGGTAGAGCCCAAATAAATAGACAAAATGATACACTTATAGACAAATATGCGGTGTACCATTGTGTTTAAGCTCGCGCGTTTTCGCAAAAAAGCTGGGATTGTCAGTAAAAACACTCCAACGTTGGGACGTTTCAGGGAAATTGCAAGCCTTGCGCACCCTGTCAGGTCATCGGTTCTACACCGAAGACGATCTCTTGATAGCCAACGGATTGAAGCCCAGAGAAGCCAACCGAAAAACGGTCGTTTACCGCCCTTGTTTCGTCCAGTGGACAGAAGCCGGAACTCAAAAATCAGATG
>NZ_JAUBOX010000161.1:0-6193 GCF_036700445.1 Microcoleus sp. T3_B1 | reverse complement strand
GTCCAAAAAGGACGGGCGGGACGCCCATCCCACAATAACAATTAAAATTGTAAGTTATTTAATTCGCGATCCTTAATTAAAAGAACGCAGACGAAATTTCATCTGCGTTCATCTGTGTTTATCTGCTAATATCTGCGGTCAAAAAACATCCCAATCTCCCAATCTAATATCATGTGCGGTCGATCGACCACGCTCAAAAGCCGGGGCGGGTTTACAGAATCTCTCGTTTCTATTGTAGATATTGGTAAACCCGCCCCTACAGGAATTATGGTCAATTCACCTGACATGATATAACTACTTCGCAGCAGGTAAAGACAACTGAGGCGAAGTTTTAGCATAGCTTCCATTCACGGGAATGGCATCCGGTTCCTGCGAAAGCAAAAACTCACGAATAACCCTAGCAACTGCTCTTTGAGCTAAACCGCCGACTACTTTCTGCCCCATATTCTGCACTTCCGGTTTCACCAACAATTGCGGAAGTAGCTGCAATACTTTCGTCCCGTCAAAGCCGGGAGTTGATTGCAAAATATCCCAAATCCGTTTGATGTGTTCTAAGTTTTTTTGTTCAGTTGGTGAAACCACAGGTTGATTTGCCTTGACTCCAAACCATTCGCCGACGACTGCTTTGGCGTTAGCAAAAGCATTGCTGGAAAGTGTGTCGAGACTCTTGACTAATTCCAGGACAATACGATCGCGAATGAAATCTCCTCTTTCGGAAAATAAATACTCTAATGCTTGGTTCAAGATTTTGCTGACATCGTAATCCTCGCTCTCGCGGGCATTGTTGAGCAAGTTTTCTAAGCGGTTCCAGCGGAATTCGCCTTGTTTGAACAGCAAATCTTGCAGGGATGCTCTCAATTCCGGTGCGGGGTCGCTCAACAGCCGTTTTGCAACGTAAGGATAAGCTTTGCTCAACACTTTGAATTCTGGATCGACATTAATGGCAATCCCTTCTAACGTGACGAGCGATCGAATAATCAAAGCATAGTAAGCTGGAACCCGGAAAGGATATTCGTACATCACCGCCGAAAGTTCGTCAGTAATGCTTTTGAAATTGAGTTCGGCAACGCTAGCACCCAAAGCATTGTTAAATACCCCCGCCAAAGCCGGAATAATTGGCGTCAAATCGGTGTCTGGCGTTAAAAACTCTAACTTGACATAATCTTTTGCCAAACCTTCAAAGTCGCGGTTCACCAAATGCACCACAGCTTCCAACAAGCCGTACCGCTGATAAGGTTTAACTTCGCTCATCATCCCGAAATCGAGATAAGCTAATTGACCGTCAGGAGTTGCCAAAAGATTGCCGGGATGCGGGTCGGCGTGAAAGAAACCGTGTTCGAGAAGTTGTCTGAGAGAGCACTGCACCCCCACTTCAATTAAGTAAGGAGCGTCGATTCCTTGAGCTTTAACGGCCTCTAAATTCGTAAGTTTGATGCCGGTGATCCACTCCATTGTTAAGACGCGGCGGCGGGTATATTCCCAGTAGATGCTGGGAACATAAATGTCTTTGATGTGGCCGTAGAGTTGGGCAAACCGTTCGGCATTTTGACCTTCGTGGGTGTAGTCCATTTCTTCGTAAATGCGCTCGCCCAACTCGTCCATAATGCTGGCGAGGTCACTGCGAATTATTTTGAAGTTGTTTTGTGCCCAAACTGCAAGACGCCGCAGGATGTAGATATCTAAGCCGATGTTTTCGGCTAAACCCGGTCGCTGGACTTTGATTGCGACTGTTTCTCCGGTTTTGAGTTTGCCTTTGTAGACTTGTCCGAGAGATGCTGCGGCGATCGGATCTGGGCTGATTTCTGCGTAGATGTCTTTGGGGTGGGCTCCCAATTCTTCTTGGATGAATTGATATGCTACTTCGTTGGGAAATGCTGGCAATTGGTCTTGCAGCGTTGTTAGTTCTTCTAAATATACTGGCGGTACTAAGTCGGGGCGTGTTGAAAGTGCTTGTCCGATTTTGATGAAAGCTGGGCCGAGTTGGCCGAGAATTTCCCGCAGTCGGACGGCGCGACGCTTTTCGTTTGTGGCGGTACGACCTGTTTTGCCGTCGAACCACACACTGAAGGCAAAGCTAAAAAATGTCCAAACAACGCTCGACAGCCTTCCCCAGACTTGTAGAGGTCGATTTCGGTACAGGGCTGCGATCGCCACTGGATCGTACCGAACAGCATCTCCGGCTAACTCGAAAGCTATGTCTCTGGCTGATTTGAGCCGATCGTCCGTTACGAGCTGCGTCTCTAGTGATACTGGTACTGCTTGCAGGGGAATTGTATTTGCATCTTGGAGATTGCCGAGTACAGCCTGAGTCCCTGAATTTACATAAGTTGGCGGGGAGGCTGGCGATACTGTCTTGACATTCATAAATCAGACCTAGTGTGAAGCATTGTAAATATATTGTAACAATTTAAGGAAGAAGACCCTTCTTCCTTCTTATATACTTACTCGCCGCTGGATCTTTGGAGTCGATCGCGAATGCCTGATAGTTGCGATTGGCTGCTGACGGGCGATCGAGGTTGGGGCATTTCGGTATCGGGCCAGTTCGGTAAGTCGTTACAGGGACAGAACTCCGGGGGCATTCCGGTTTGTTTGAACACTACGGGCATAGCGCAGCGCGCGCAGGGACTGATTTCCCAAGCTGGCGTCAGCAGTTGGGCAATTGTTTCGTTTGTGCCTTCGAGGTAACAGTCTCCGCTGTCGCGGGAGATGATTTTTTGCCAGCAGTCTTCAAATTCCTGGCTGTAGCGATCGCCCCCATTTACCAATTTGGGCTGCAGCGCTTCGGAACCGTTGCGAATTAATACTTTTTTGCCTAACTGAAACCAGTAAGCAATATATTTTCTTACTTCACTATCTGATGCCATAACTTTTAGTCAACCCTTCAACTAATTGATTATTTTAGACTTTTAATTGGAAATTACCACTCTTTCTTAAGAGACATTTTATCTTTTACATAATTTCAAAATTTGGCTATTCCTCATGTCAAATTGTTGAGCTGTCCCCCTAGTGAGTATGTTTTTTGACTAATTTATGTGAGTCTTGAATTTTCAATCTTACTTAATGAAAATTCTACCTGATTTTCAGTTAAAATTGTCGTTCGGGAAACCGATATATTTTCTCTCTTGTCGATCGCGACTCCGGCTGTTAATTTTTCGCTACCGGCGGCAGCGGGGTACCCAAAGCGCTGAGATTCAAGGCGTAACCTCCGGTGGCGAGATAAACAGTATCGGCGATCGCCCCGATGTGGCGCACGAGAGTGCCGAGGCGATCGCGAAACAGCCGCCCCGCCGGATAAGCAGGCACAACGCCCCATCCGGTTTCTTCCCCTACCAAAATTACATCAGCCGCCGCCGACTTCAAACAGGCTAGCAAATCTTGCTGCGTAGTCGCCCAAACAGCAGCTTCTTGTTCCAAAAGATTTGCCGTCCAAGTTCCCAGTGAATCAATCAACAAGCAATCTGACGGCTTGCTTGCTCGCAAAACGGCCGATAATTCGATCGGCACTTCTAGAGTTGCCCAATCAACTGGACGGCGATTTCGGTGCCGATCGAGGCGACGAATCCACTCCAAATCCGTTTCATCAACCTGACCGGTAGCCACATAGATTACTTGTTTCCCAGAACCCGCCGCCAGAGTTTCGGCCCATTCACTTTTGCCGCTTCGGGCCGGCCCAGTTACTAAGATTAATTGTCTTGATGTGGTGGGTTCTGAGTTACTCATTAGTCAGTCGATTTTAGATTTTAGATTTTAGATTTTAGATTTACTCCACAACAAATGATTTTGGGAGATTGAAGTTTGGTTAAAACTTTTGGGCTGCTCGCGACTAATGTCGCGGGCTTGTCTCCCTTCTTTGGGCGGGGTCACATACAAAGGATTAAACATAATTCCCAATTGCCAATTCCCAATTAGCAATTACCCATGATGATTTAAACGGCCAACTACCAAATGCTTTTTAAGCGATAATAGCATTGATGAGACAATATCAGAGTAAGTCGATCGAGAACCCCCGTATTTCCCAAGCTGTTATTTATGCCAGATCATCCTCAGATATCAGCGATTATTTGCACCCACAATCGCGCCGCCTATTTAGGTGGGGCGATCGACAGCTTGCTGGTACAGGATTTTCCCGACAACTTTGAAGTAGTAGTAGTGGATAACGCTTCTAGCGATTATGCAAGCCCCGAAAGTTCGACTTCGCGCACCCGCGAGGTGGTAGAAGCAAGACAGGGCGATCGGCGTCTCAAGTACGTCTGGGAACCCGAAATCGGTCTGTCAGTAGCCCGGAACACAGGCGCTAAGCAAGCTCGCAGTGAAATATTAGCTTATCTCGACGACGACGCTATTGCTGAGCCGAATTGGCTCAGGGTGCTGCACGCGGCTTATCAAAGCAATCAACAACTCGCCGTAGCTGGTGGCAAAGTAAATTTGCTCTGGCCTTCGGGAGTCAGCCCGCCCGAATGGCTGTCACCGGGATTGGCCCAGAACTTGGGATCATACGATTTAGGCGATACTTACCTATACGTGACTGCTGCCGGTTTGACTCCCAGGGGTGTAAACTATTCAATCCGGCGCGCTTTTCTCGAACAAATTGGCGGCTTCGATGCCAAACTCGGTAGAGTCGGCAAAAAGTTGCTGTCAAATGAAGAGTTGCGGGCCACAGAATTAGCTTTAGAGTTAGGTTGGCAAGTAGTTTATCTACCGGAGGCCCTGGTGCTTCACCATGTCGCGACAGAAAGGCTCAACAAAGCTTGGTTTCTACAGCGCGGGTGGTGGCAAGGCATCAGCGAGTGTTATCGCGAACAATTGTCCGATCGAGCCGGTATTGCTCAGCTTGGGCGGGGGGGTGAAAGAATCTTGAGGGGAGTCTGGAAGTCTTTTAAATATATTAGAGATCCAGGGCTGCGCTTTGAAAATTTCGTTTTTGCCTGGGGTCAAATCGGTTATTTGAGCGCAGCCATCCGCGGCCTGATTTTTGCACCGAAATCGACCAGCAGGCATTAGGCTATAGGCAATATCCCTCGCTGCTAAAGTCGTCGGCCCTGCTGTGCCGATCGCATTTCATCCACCAAAACTCGACCGCATTTAGGTTCAAGCACTCGATTATGACATCTAGTTCATCCAAGATTCCGGTTTCAGTTCTCATTCCGGCAAAAGACGAAGAACTTAATCTACCTGCGTGTCTGGCCAGCATTGCCAGGGCGGATGAAGTTTTCATGGTTGATTCCCAAAGCAGCGATCGCACGGTAGAAATTGCCATCAGCACGGGCGCAAAAGTAGTGCAATTCTACTTCGACAACCGCTGGCCGAAAAAGAAAAATTGGTCATTGGACAATCTGCCCTTTCGCAACGAATGGGTATTAATTGTCGATTGCGACGAGCGCATTCCGCCGGAACTTTGGGACGAAATCGCGCAGGCGATCGAAGACCCCAATTTTGACGGCTACTACCTCAACCGCAAAGTCTTCTTTTTAGGTCAGTGGCTGCGTTACGGCGGCCGATATCCCGACTGGAATTTGCGTTTGTTCAAGCATCAAAAAGGCCGTTACGAAAACCTCGGCACTGAATCCGTCCCCAATACTGGCGACAACGAAGTTCACGAACACGTAATTTTAGCGGGTCAAGTCGGCTACTTAAAAAATGACATGATCCACGAGGATTACCGCGATTTATTTCACTGGATAGAACGGCACAACCGCTATTCTAATTGGGAAGCTCGCGTTTATTACAATATTATTGAAGGGCGCGACGACAGCGGCACTATTGGCGCTCACTTATTTGGAGATGCAGTGCAGCGGAAACGCTTTCTCAAAAAAGTTTGGGTGTGGCTGCCTTTTAAACCTATGCTCAGATTTATTTTATTTTATTTCATTCAGCTCGGCTTTTTGGATGGAAAAGCTGGCTATATTTATGCAAGGCTATTGAGTCAATATGAGTATCAAATTAATGCAAAACTTTACGAGTTGCGTTGTTGTGGCGGTCAGTTAAATGTGGCAGAATCAGAGCCTGCTCTGTCGCCGCCAGTAGTTATCACTCAGGAGACTGAAGTGAAATTGCCGTAATAGTAGGTATGAAATTTTAACCGCAGATGGCGGCGGATTGACGCCGATGAACGCAGATATAGTCATTTCAAATAAGTATGAGACACTAGACTTCACAATAAGCACGAATAATTTCATCAAGAGATGTGCCAGGA